>DASRBU010000373.1:0-5968 GCA_035653475.1 Candidatus Dormiibacterota bacterium
CGGCGGCTCATACCCGGGCCCCTTCAGCACGTTGCCGTCCGGACGCCGCGGGCACCGGGCGACGTCCCCCTTGGACATGTTGGAGCGGTGGATCTCGGCGAAGATGGGCTCGAGGTCGATGCCGGCCTCCACGGCGGCGCCGTAGACGACGTAGAGCAGATCGGCCAGGGCGTCGGCCATGCCGACCAGGTCCTCGGCCTCACCCGCATTCCGGAACTCGGCCAGCTCTTCCTCGATCAGCAGCGTCCGCAGGCGGTGCACGTCCTTCCCGGGCCACGTCGGCCGCGTGTGGCAAACCAGGCCGAAGCGCTGGTGGAAGTCGTGCACCATCCGCTGCTCGTCGTTCATGATCCCTCCTTGGACACCGGCAGGTTGCGGCGCAGGAACCCGATCCAGTTGCCGCCCAGGATCCCTTCCGTCTCCCGCTGGGTGAAACGCCGGCGCAGCAGGTCGCGCAGCCCCTGCAGCTGCTCCAGGCGACGCAGCGGCGTCCGATCGGCCGGGAAGCCACCGTCCAGGTCGGTCCCCAGGCCCACGTGCTCGACCCCGCCGGCTGCCCGGGCCAGGTACGCCACCTGCTCGACCACGTCCTGGAGCCGCGGCCGTCCGCCGTCGGCGCGGAGATGGCCGCCGTAGAGGCTGACCCCGACCACGCCCCCCCGCCGGGCGATCTCCCGCACCGTCTCGTCGTCGAGCTGGCGGTCCCCCGGGACCAGCCGCCGAGCGTTGCTGTGCGAGGCCACCACCGGCCCGTCCCACCGCTCCAGTGCCTCCGCCACGGCTCGGTCGGCCAGGTGGCTCAGGTCCAGGACGGTGCCGGTGGCGCGCATGGCCTGCAGCAGCTCCACACCGGCCGGGGTCAGCCCGCCGGGCTCGCCGGTGCCGCCCGCGTACCGGGTACGACCCCAGGCTGGCCCCACGATCCTCACCCCCTGCTCGGCCCACCAGCCCATCTGGGCCGGGTCCTCGATCGGGTCGGCGCCCTCCATGAGGAGCACGCCGGCCGGTCCCCGGCGGCGCCAGCGGCGCAGGTGGCGGTCCAGGTCGCAGCGGTCCCGGAGCAGGGGCAGGCCCACGCTCCGGTAGTAGCCGAGCTGGGCCCGGGCCATGAGGTGGGCCTCGCGCGGCGTCTCGTAGCCGAACCCGGCGGCCACCGCCCGTCCGCACGGGGGGCAGAAGATCGTGCAGAAGACGATCCCCACCCCGGCCGCCTCCAGGGCGGGCCGCGAGACCAGGCGGCCCCGGGCGGGTGGGGCGTCGAACCGACAACCGTGGGCGAGGGCGTTCCAGGCGATGTCCAGGTGACCGTCGACGATCACCCGGCGTCCCCCCGAGCCATGGCCGCCGCGCACGCCGCGGCGAGGGCCGCGTTGTTGGCCACCAGCTTCAGGTTCACCGCGAGGGAGCGCCCGGCGGAGAGCCGCTCCACCTCGGCCAGCAGGGCCGGGGTGAGGGCCTGGCCGGTGGCCGTGGTGCCGGCCAGGGCACGGCCCACGACCCGCTCCGCCTCCGGCAGCTCCTCCGGCGGCGGCACCGCCACCACCACCCCGGCCCCGCCCGTGGCCCAGACGGCGGCGAGCACGCGCGCCGTCCCGCCCGGATCGTCGACCCGCTGCGACACCGGGCAACCGCTCCGGGCGACGTAGAAGGCCGGGCACTGGTCGCACCCGTAGCCCAGGACGGGGACGCACAGCGACTCCAGCCGCTCCAGGGTGGCGGCGACGTCGAGGATGGTCTTGGGCCCGGAGCAGAACACCGCCACCGGGGATCGGGCCAGCTCGAACAGGTCCGCCGACTGATCGATGGCGCACCCCCGGTGGACCCCGCCGATGCCGCCGGTGGCCAGGAAGCGGATGCCGGTCATGCTCGCCACCCGCAGCGTCGCGGCCACGGTGGTGGCCCCGGTGGCGCCCACGGCCAGCGCCGGGCCAAGGTCCCGGGAGCTCAGCTTGCGCACCCCGGCCCCGGGCCGGGCCAGGCGCTCCACCTCCTCGGCGGCGAGACCGACCCGGAGCACGCCGTCGAGGACGGCGATGGTGGCCGGCGTCGCCCCCCGGGCGCGCACCGCGGCCTCCGAGGCCGCGGCCGCCTCCAGGTTGTGGGGGTAGGGCAGGCCCTGGGCCACGATGGAGGTCTCCAGGGCCACCACCGGCTCCCGTCGCTCCAGCGCCGCCGCCACCTCGGGCGCCATCCGCATCGGCAGTCGATGGCTCACCCGCGCCCCCCGGTCCTCCCTGGAAGCGCTCGGCGATCCCCCGATCTCCCAAACCCTCCCGTCACCTGCGGACGATTCCGCCGACCGACCGCCGCAACCAATTTCATGGAACGATACGCTGCCGAGCGGGATTAGGGAGAGAGAAATGAACTCGTTCACTTCGAACAAGTTCGATATGAAGCGCTTCACGGAAACCGCGGCCGGGCTCGCCGTCGATGCGGATGGCCGGCTGTACTCGCCCGAGGTACGACGGCTGACCGACGAGCACCTCCCCTCCACGGCGCGCCCGATCGCCGAGGCGCTGTCGGCCCTCGGCGTCGCCGCCCGGCTGCTGCACCTGAGCATGGAGCGCTGGGCAGAGAAGCACGGCCTGAGCGAGGGCCGGCTGGCCGTCCTCTTCCGCCTCCGGCACCGGCCCGAGGGGCTCCCCCTGGGCGAGCTGGCGGCCTCGTTGCACGTCAGCCCGCGCAACGTCACCGGGCTCATCGACCACCTGGAGCGGGACGGGCTGGTGGTGCGGGTCGCCGATCCGAGCGACCGCCGATCGGTGCTGGCACGTTTGACCGATCGTGGCCGAGCTCGTCTCGACGACCTCTGGCAGGGAGCGATCGAAGTCCAGAGCCGCTGCGTACAGGACCTCTCTTCGGAGGAGCTGGCACAGCTCCGACACCTGTGCCTCCGCTTGGTCCAGAACCTCAAGTCCCAATGACCGGTGGCCCCTGGCCCCGGCATCCGGGATCGCTCGCTTCGCGTCCACATCGTCGAGGAGGTGACCGCATGCCCGCAGAACGACCATCCCGCGCTCGTCTGATCACGGCCACGCTCGGGGTCATGCTGGCCCTGCTGCTGGCCTCCCTCGACCAGACGATCGTAGGGACGGCGATGCCCCGCATCGTGGCCGATCTGAAGGGTCTGGACTACTACGCCTGGGTGACCACCGCCTACCTGCTCACCTCGACCGTGATCGTGCCCATCGCCGGCAAGCTGGGCGACATGTTCGGCCGCAAGCCCTTCTTGCTGGTCGGGATGATCGGCTTCGTCGGGGCCTCCGCCCTCTGCGGCCAATCGCGGAACATGCTGGAGCTGGTGCTCTTCCGCGGTCTCCAGGGGGCGTTCGGGGGCATGCTCTTCGCCAGCGTCTTCACCGTGCTCGCCGACCTCTTCTCGGTCGAGCAGCGAGCCCGGATGCAGGGTATCTTCGGCGCGGTCTTCGCCCTCTCCTCGGTCATCGGGCCGACCGTGGGTGGCTACCTGACCGACGGCCCGGGCTGGCGCTGGGTCTTCTACGTCAACGTCCCGGTGGGGATCGTGGCCGTGACCCTGGTCGCCCTCGCCCTGCCCTACGTGCGCTCCCGGGCCTCGATCCGCGACGTCGACTGGGCGGGCTGCCTGACCCTCGCCGCCGGGCTGGTGCCCCTGCTGATCGCGCTCTCCATCACCAACACTCACGCCTGGACCTCGCCCGAGGTGCTGGGGCTGCTGGGCGCGGCCGGAGCCATGCTGGCGCTCTTCTTCGCCGTGGAGCAGCGCGCCGACCACGCCATCGTGCCCCTCGCCCTCTTCAAGGACAACGTCTTCGCGGTCTCGGTGCTGATCGCCTTCTTCAGCGCCCTGGGCATGTTCGGCACCATCATCTTCGTCCCCCTCGTCTACCAGGGCGTCCTGGGGGTGACCGCGACCAACTCCGGGCAGCTGGTGACGCCGATGATGTTCGGGGTCCTGGCCTTCAGCACGGCCACCGGCCAGCTCATGACCCGCATCCGCCGCTATCGCTTCCTGGGCACCATCGGGGTGGCGACCATGATCCTGGGCATGTACCTCCTGTCCCGGGTCGGCGTCCACAGCACCCGGCTGGAGGTGACCCGCGACATCGTGATCGTCGGCGCCGGGCTGGGCACGACCTTCCCCCTCACCATCGCCGCCGTCCAGGCCTCGGTCCCGCGCCGCTTCCTGGGCGTGGCCTCCAGCCAGATCCAGTTCTGGCGCAACCTGGGCGGCACGGTCGGCACCGCCGTCCTGGGCTCGATCCTGGCCGGCCGCCTCCCCGGCGCCATCCAGGCGCAGGTGAGCGCGCTCCACCTCCCGCCCGGGCTGCAGGTGCCGCTGGGCCAGGGTGGGGGCAGCCCTCAGGCGCTTTTCAGCCCGGGCAACCTCGCCCACCTCCGGGAGCAGGTGCCGCCCCAGGCCATCCCCGTCCTGGACCGGGTCATCGAGGCCATCCGGGCCGGCCTGGCCGACAGCCTCCACGACCTCTTCCTCATCTCCGCCGGCATCCTCTTCGTCGCCTTGGTGGCCAGCCTGTTCATGCGCGAGGTCCCGCTCCAGGGGCGCCGGCGGCCGGACCTCGAGGCCGCGCCCGAGCCGGCCGAGGAGCCGGAACGGGCCACGGCCTGAGCCGCCTCAGGTTCGGGTCCGGGCGTCCGGTGCCCGCGGTGGCCGCGGTGGTCGGGACCGGGCTCCGCCCCGGGCCCGACCGCCGCCCCGGGTCAGATCAGGAAGCGCCCGGCCGCCATCACCTGACGGCCGTCCACCCAGACGTCGGCCCGGCTGGCGAGCACGTCCACGTGCGAGGGCGCCGACCACTCCGCCCCGGTCTCGTGCCCGTAGGGATCGCCGAAGGCGAGGTGCACACCGGGGAACTTCTCGTCCTGGAGGAAGTTGCCCACGATCTTGGTCAGGCCGACGTTGGTCCCGATGGCGAACTCGCCCACCCGGTTCGAGTCCAGGCTCTGGGCCAGGTACCGCTCCAGGTCACGGGCCAGCTCCGGGTGGGAGCCGGCCTCCACCGACACCACCCGGCTGTCCTCGATGCGGAGCCGCACCGGCTCCTGCAGGAGGCCGTAGCGTCGGGTGAAGTGGTCGCCCAGCTCCTCTCCGGCCAGCACCCCGTCCACCCGATAAGGGGCGGTGAAGACCTCCCCCTCGGGGAGGTTGCCCCAGCGCCCCTGCTCCCAGTAGCGACCGTCGCAGGGGACCCACCGGTAGCGGGGTGAGAAGCGGGCCACCAGCTCGGTGCCGGCCCGGGTCCTGACCTCGATCTCGGCGGCGCCGCGCACCGCCTCGTGCACGCGCCGGGTGACGCGGTACACCTCCTCGTAGTCCACGGCCATGCCGTCCAGCATCAGCGACCGCTCGATGCCGATCATGTGGCCGTGGCGACAGCCGAGCTGACGGGTGAGCAGGTGCAGCATGGGCTGACGGAAGGCCAGCTCGCCCTCCTCGCCCTCGCCGATGAAGAAGGAGACCGTGGGCCGGAAGGCCACGATCTCCTCGGCCAGGGCCCTCGGGAACTCGCGCGCCGGCCGCCGCACCCACTCCTCCATGACCCAGTCCACGACCTCGGCCCCCGCCGCCAGGGCCTCCTCCACCACCGCCTCGGCGATGTCGGCCCGGCCGCGGTCGCGGATCACGGCCACCCGGTCCCCCTCGTGGACGTTGAGGCAGGTGCGCACGGCGTTGCGTGCTCCGGCAGCGTACTCCGCGAGCATGGCGCGGAGTCTACCCAACTTGACATCCGGCGCGCAGGCGAAGACGGCACCGCCGGCCGCGCCCGAGGCGCTGGAGTCCCGATCGACCCCGCCCCCGGCCACCGTCCGGCGCCGGGGTCGGGCGGGAGGGCGCTCAGTCGCGGTAGCGGTAGACGATGCGACCGCGCGTGAGGTCGTACGGCGACAGCTCGACGCGGATGCGATCGCCCGGGGTGATCCGGATGAAGTAGCGACGCATCCGGCCCGCGGCGTAGGCGATCAGCCG
>DASRBU010000374.1:0-7766 GCA_035653475.1 Candidatus Dormiibacterota bacterium
GGGGGCGGCGAGGGCAACCTGACCGCGTTGCCGGTGGTCCGTGACGTCCTGCGCTACTACTTGGCCAACCGCGACCGTATCCAGTCGTCACCGCCGGCGATGGCGCCCTTCCCCGCCCCGGGGGCCTGAACCGTCGGGCCCGGGGCCGGCCGGAGCCGCGTGGGGTGTCGCAAGGCCGGCGGTCAGGGACCGGCCCCCCGCCGGGGGGTGCGGCGACGGAGAGGAGATGGTCTCAGGCTGATCCCTCCCAACCCCTTCACGGGGCCATCTGCGGCTTGCGCCCGAGGGCAGACCTTCCGCGTGCTCGCGGGCGCCGCCGGAAACGCCCGGGTCGAGCGACGGGTGCGGCAGCGGCCGTCACCCGGCCTGGGAAGGGCCGCCCGAGCGCGGCGGTGCTCCGCCCGGCACGGGCGGTCAGTCGCCGGGGATCGGCTCCAGCCGCAGCTCGGTCTGGGTGGCAGCGGGGGCGCGGCGCCGCCGACGGGAGGACCCGTTCTCGTCCTCGGCTCCGCCGCCGGCGTCGGGCGTCGCCGAGCGGGCCGGGCGTCGCCGCCGGGCCGGCTTCGCCCCCGGCTCGGCCGGCGCGGGGGGCTCCTCCGGGGTCAGGCCGTCGCCCTCGGGCGGGGCCTCGTCCCCCCGCCCGAGGGCCGGGGCCAGATCCTCGCCGCCGGTGGCGGGACCGACCTCCGCGGTCGAGGTCTGGCCGTCGGCCGCCGGGGCGGCGCGTCGCCTGGCCCTGGTGGCCCGGGGACGGGGCTCGGGCTCGGCCGGAGGCGGGGCAGAGACGGGTGGCGGAGGGGTGGGCTCGGCGGGGGGCGGCTGCGTCGAAGCCGGCTCGGGAGGGGGAGGCGGGACGGGAGCCGGCTCCGGGGCGGTCGCCTCGGTGGGGGCCGGCTCCGAGGCGGTCGCCTCGGCGGGGGCCAGCGGCGCCGCCTGCTCCCGCCGGCGCTTGCGACGACTGCGCCGGCGCTCGCTGCGCCTGGGTTTGGACAGCTTCTGCACCTGCGAGCGGATGCCGACCCGTTGGCAAGCGGTGACCACGGCGCCCACCCCGACCACCAGCCCCTCCTGCTGGCAGTGCTCGAAGAGGGGCCCGAACAGCTCCGGCGCACCGCCGATCACCGTCTTGGAGTCGCCCACGATGACCAGCAACTTCTTGGCCCGGGAGATGGCGACGTTCACGCGGTTGGGGTCGTTCAGGAACCCGATCGCCGCCCGTTCGTTCGAGCGCACCAGGGAGAGGATCACGCCATCCGACTCGCGGCCCTCGAAGGCGTCGACCGACTCGATGTCGTCCGGCGGCACGATGCCCTTCAGGGACGAGACCAGGCGGTTGACCTGGGAGTTGTACATGGCGATCACCGCCAGCTTCGCCTTGCGGACGCGCTTGCGGATGATGGTCGTGATGTCCTTGCAGAGGGCCACCTCGAACTCGTTGGCCACCGACTTCTGCGCGTCCCGGTACTCCTCCTGCGCTCCGGTGTCGACCCAGACCAGCTCTCGGTCGAAGGGCCAGGGCAGCGGCATCTTGGGGTGGGGGGCCTCGTGGATCAGCTTGCCCTCGTAGAAGAGGTCGGACACCACCCGCCCGATCGGCTCGCGCATCCGGTACTGACGGGGGAGCATGATCCGCGAGGTCGGCGGCACCTGATCCCACATGTAGCCGTAGAAGCTGTCGTCGCGAACGACCTCGTCCAGGGGCGAGCGAAGCTCGAAGGTGAGCGCCGCCTCCTCCATCACCGGCGGCAGCTGCTTGGGGTCGCCGATCATCACCCAGCGCTTGGCCAGGGGCATCAGCGCCAGGGCCTCGTTGGTCCGGACCTTGTTGGCCTCGTCGAGGATCAGCCAGTCGAAGACCCGGAAGCGCAGCCGGGAGTCGATGGCGAGCCGGTTCACGGTTCCGGCGACCAGGTTGTAGGTGTCCAGGTCGTCCCCCTCCACCAGCGTGTGACGAAGCCGGCGCGGGACCTTGCCCGGCTCCGCGATCCGAGCCTGGCGGACGTGTGAGAAGCCCAGGAGGCGTTCCTGCCCGGTGTCCACGGCGTCGTTGGAGTGCGACGAGAGCAGGATCGACGCCGAGGGGTTGCGGCCCAGGATCCTGCGGATCGACTCCACGATGGCGGTGGTCTTCCCCGTGCCGGGGGGACCCTGGATGAGGTAGAGCTGTCCCGGGCGCATCCCCATGACCCGGGCCACCGCCTCCGCCTGCTCCTCGTTGGGATCGGGCAGGTGATGGGCCCGGCGCCCCTCGAGGGCCAGCCGCGGCGGTGAGCCGAGCCAGCCCGGATCGACCAGCTGCGCGGCCAGCGCCCCGGTGCGCGGGGACCCGATCTGCAACTGGCGGATGACCGACCGCTGGGCGTCGAACATCTCCACGCTGGCCGTGGGCAACACCACCCCTTCGTCCGGAAGCGGGTCGTAGCGGCGGAAGGAGACCCAGAGGGTGGAGCCCTGGACGCGGTCCAGGGTCATGCCCCGGTACTCCGGGAACCCGGAGGCGCGCACCGTGAGCGAGTCGATGCCCCGGTAGATGCGGCCGTCGCCGTCGAGCAGGCGCAGCGCGGCCCGAACGTACTCGCCACCCCGCATGTCCTCGCCGCACTCCGGGCAGTGGATCCCGTTGGAGGCGGGGCTGATGCTCTCGCAGCGTGGACACTCGATCCACTGCTCGAGCGACTCGTAGCGTCGGACCGTGGCCTCCGCCAGCTGCTCCCGATAGGTGCGCAGGTGCTCGATGAACCGGAGCGTGCTGTCCAGGATGGGCAGCGTCTTGGCCTTGGCGCGCAGGACCAGCGCTGTGAACCCCTCCAGGTCGCCGTCCCACTGCTGTACGAGCTGCAGCTCCTGGTACCGGAGATTGAGCCGCGACTTCTCCATCACGTACTCGCGCTCGAGCTGCTGGATGTCCACGACCTCGAGCGCCAGGCCGCGCGGGGTGCGGCCCAGTCGGCCGGTCAGGAGCGTCTGGTCCACCTGCCCGATGAAGTCCAGGGGACGGCCGGGCTTGGCCACCGAGTACATCCCCTCGATCTCGCCCTTCTCCTCCAGCGCCTGACGCAGCCATTCCGGCCCGTTGGGGATGAAGGCCAGCTTGGCCGCCGCCGGGCTCCCCGGCCGGATGCGGATGCCGAGACGGCCTGCCTGGATCTCCTCACCGGGGATCTCAGGCTGCCAGAGCGGCAGGATGTCGCCGGGGTTGGGCGCGCTCATCAGGCTGGGTCGCCAGCCACGTCAGCGGCGAAAACTGAAGTGGGGATCAACGTGGTTACGGAAGGGCCCCTCGAGCAGGCCGAGCACCCGCCGGGTGCAACTCCAGGATGCCCACATTCTAGCTGGATGGCAAGCGATGACGGGGCGAAGGCCGGCACTCTCACCGGCTAGCCGGATGCTCCAGGGCAACCTTCACCAGCATACCAGGCGATCCCACCGGCCCGACCTGGACGTCAGTCGCGGAGCGGCTCGCCGCGGGTCTCGGGCAGGAGGAGGAGCAGAGCCGTGCCCGCCAGGGCGGCGAGCCCGGCGGTGGCCAGGGCCGGGCCGAGGCCGAGGGCCGGCTGCAGGAGCCGGACCAGCTGGAAGCCGCAGGTCCCGCCCAGCGCGCCGGCGACCGAGCCGACCGTTTCCGCTGTGGCCCGGGCCCGGGTCGGGAAGAGCTCGCCCAGCCAGGTGGCGAGCACGGGCGCCCCCGCGCTGGCGAACAGGCTCCAGAGCACGTTGCCGGCCCAGTAGGCCGGTGGGCCGCCCAGGAACGTGGCCCCCGCCCCGAGCGCCGCCCCCGCCCCGAACGTGACCGAGGGCAGCCGGCGCCCGAAGCGGTCGGAGAGCGCGCCTCCGGCCGAGAAGGCGGGCACCGAGGCCAGGCCCGAGACCACGACCACGGTGCTGATCAGCGCCGGGCTGAGCCCCAGGTCGCGGCTCCCGAAGAGCGCGACCAGGAGGCCGGCGGGCTGGAACAGGAACGAGCTGAGGCCGGTGGAGGCGGCCAGGAGCAGCAGTCGGCGACGCCAGGGGGGGCGGGCCAGGAGGCTGAGAGGGGCAGGGCTCCGGCCGGCTCCCGCCCACGCCCGGCTCTCGGGCAGGTGACGGGCCAGGAGAGGGACCGCGACCAGCCCGGCGCCGGCCGCGGCGTAGAGGGGCCGCCAGTTCGGCGCCAGCAGCGGGTACAGCAGCGTGGCCAGACCGACGCCGGCGCCTCCGGCCAGGGTGAGGATCGAGACCGCGCGACCCCGCTGGCCGGCCGGGACCTCCTCGACCACCAGGGCTGCCGCCGCGCTGGCGGCGGCCGTCTCGAACGCGACCGCGGCCAGCCTGGCCAGGCCGAGCCAGGTCAGTCCGGTGGCGGCGGCGCTCGCCAGCCCGGCACCGGAGGCGCCGGCCACGCCCACCAGCAGGAGCCGTCGCCGCCCCAGACGGTCGGCCTGCATGGCCAGCGGCAGGCCGATCAGCGAACCGAGCGACAGCACCGAGCCCAGCTCGGTCAGGGTCGCGGTCGGGGCTCGGAAGTCCGTGGCGATGGCGGGCAGGGCCAGGATCGAGACCGATCCGTCGAACCCGATCAGGAGCGCTGCCACCCCGGTCGGGACCAGCACCCGCAGCAGCCGGGGTGAGGGCCGCGGCGCTCGGGTCAGGATGCCTCGGACTCGGTGCATGCGATCACGGGCGCGCCCGATGCGGCCCTGGCCTGGCGTGGAGATGGCTCAGGGCGCCGGCCCGATGCAGCAAGCCCGGTCCGGGTCCGAGGAAGCCGCAGGTCGCGCCGAAGTGGAAGAGGCCGACCCCGAGCAGGGATGGCGGCCCCGGCAGGAGGTGAAAGGCGAGGGCGGCGGGGATGCCGACCAGGGCGGTGGCGGCCACGTCGATCCAGGCCCAGCCGCCCAGGCGATGGTACAGAACGTAGCCGGCGACACCGGCGAGCAGGCCGGGGCCAGGGCCGATCAGCGTCCCCAGGCCGCCCTGGACGAGGCCCCGGAAGACCGCCTCCTCGATGGGGGCGTTGAGCAGGTAGTAGGCGGCCTGGAGCAGGGCGTCGGCCCGGCCGGCCGGCACCCGCAGGCTGCCCCGGATCGGGGCCAGGAGACGCTGGAGCAAGCAGGCGGCGGCGAACCCGCCCGCGCCGCCGGCGAGGCCGAAAGCGAGCTGCGCCGGCAGCCGGCCGGGGACGATGCCCATCCACGCCGGCCGGGCGACCAGCCACACGACCGCGATCGTGGCCGCGAACGGCAGCAGCCGCTGGACGAGGTCGATCCGCATCCAGGCCAGGCTGTCAGCGGGCCGGGTGAGGACCAGCGACACCGGCTCGTCCACCCGGGCGGAGGCCCGGGTCCGCTCCGGCTCTCCCCGCGAGGTGCTTCGCACCCCCTCATCCTCGGTCAGGACCGGGGCGCGGAGAGCCGGTCGGTCCTGCTTGACCCTGGATGAACCCCCGCGCTAATGTTCCCCGCGGCTGTTGCGGGTAAGGGCCGGGGCCGGCAGGGCTCCGGATTGGGAGGTGTGGCATCGTCTCCATGCTGCGGGGGTCGGGTGCGGTGCTGCGGTTGGCACCGCTGCGGTCTTGCTCGACAGGGGCCGTGCTGGCCGGCGCGAGGAGCCGGCGGCGTCTTCCCTCCTCGCTCGGGATCTGGCTGGGGGCGGCGGCCGTGGCCGGCGTCCTGGTGGCTCTGAGTGGCACCAGCGCCGGCGCGGCCGGCTGGCCGGACGTGTCCTGCCCGGGTGCGTCCCGGTTCGAGCCCGCCTCGGTGCTCCCGAGCCCCGGGGAGGGCGTGACCCCGTTGCTGGCCGTGGCCGCCCCAGGGGTGCCATCGGTGCCCGACCGGCCCGGCTCGGCGGCCAGGTCCCGGCTCCTCCTGTCCGGACCCTCCAGGGCCGCCACCCAGGATGGCGGACCGACCGGCCTGGCGGACCTGGACCGAGATCCAGGGACGGGGCCGGCCTGGGTCGAGGAGCCCGTCACCGGCGGCCCGGACCCCGGCCGCGACGTGGCCTCGCTCCTCGTTTCCCGCCCCCGCGCTGCCTCCGCCCCGCCGGACCGGGCGTCGGACGGGCGCGACCACGTCCTCCTGACCGCGATCCCGGCACCCGACCTCGGGCCGCCTCGGACGATCCCGGGGCCGCCGGCGGACGGAGAGTGGCCGGTGCCGACGGGCGGTCGCGTCGCGGTCGGCGAGGCCCTCCCCTGGACGATGCCAGGGGCCGCCGAGACGCTCCTGGTCGTCATCGGAGGCCGGCTGGGTGAGCTCGCGGCCGCGATCGCGGCCGCAGCCCTGACCGGGCTCCCGGGGCCGGGTCTCGACGGTTCCGGACCGTCCACGTGGCTTCAGAGGCAGGGGCACCCATGGGTCGTCCCGGCGTCGACGTTGTCGAGTCTGCGTCCCTGGCCTCCGCCTGGCGAGCGGCCGCTGGCGCCGCACCCGGCGGCGGGGGCGGCCCAGGAGCGGGCCCGGCCTTCACCTCTGGCGTCGCCCGGCGCCCCCTGGGCCCCCCCGCCCTCGGTGCCACCGTTCTGGCCCGGCGGGGCGGACGCGAACGAGGGTTCGTCCCCCGGTCCGACCTCCGGATCGTCCACCTGGGCGGCGCTCCTCGTACCACCTTCCATGAGAGTGTCGTCCCCTGGGCCGTGGCCGGGCCGACCGCGGGCGATGCGCCGGGTGGCCTGGGCATCGCCGGGCGAACGCCCCGGCTGATCGTCGAGCCCGCTCCCGGCTCGGCCGGCGGGAGCGGAAATCGGCTCGACCGCAATTCGATTCCAGGTTCCCTCAAGGGAGGTCGTTCCGCATGGATCTGCGTGTGTTCGTGCGCTCGGGAAGCGAGAAAGCCGAGCGGACCGAATCCATTCACGAGGCGGTGCGCCGGCTGCGGCGCATGCGTCGGCTGCTGATCGCAGGGGCCAGCGCCGTCGCCTTGATGGCCTCCGGCCCAGCCCCGGCCCTGGCCGCGGCCCAGGCCGGCACGGGTCGCGCCACCACCGGTGGCGTGGGCGCGGACGCGCTCGGCCACCTCTCCAACCACCCGTCCTTGCCTGGTCTGGCGTTGCTGGGCCCGGTGATCTCGCCGTCGGCCGCACCGGACGCGGAGCGGATGGGAGTGGCGGGAGCGGGCGGCGACGCCGCCCAGGTGGTCGGCTGGGTAGGGACGAGCGGCGAACGGGACCTCGTCGAGCAGACCTCGACCGTCCCGACCCAGCCCGAGAGCGATCGGTCGTCCAACCCACGAGCGGGGTCGGCCGCGGGCGATTCCGGCGAGACGGGCCGGGCGGACGGTGCGTCCGGCTCGGACCACCCCGCTCATTCGGACCGGAGCGGCGCTTCCGGCTCGGAGGAGCTGGCCGTGTCGGGTCCGGTGATCCCGTGGCGGCAGGACTCCGGCGGGGTGCGACAGAGCAACCTGGCCGTGCAGAGCACCGAGGTGGGAAAGAAGAGCGCGGTGGGGACGCTGGCCCCGATCCAGGTGGCGCCCGGCATCAACGTCAACGTCGGCGCCAGCGCGCCGGCGAGCGACGCCTCGACGCCGGGGGCCGACTCCGGCGGGGTGCGACAGAGCAACCTGGCCGTGCAGAGCACCGAGGTGGGAAAGAAGAGCGCGGTGGGGACGCTGGCCCCGGTCCAGGTGGCGCCCGGCATCAACGTCAACGGCGCCAGCCTGCCGGCGAGCGGCGCCTCGACGCCGGGGGCCGACTCCGGCGGGGTGCGACAGAGCAACCTGGCCGTGCAGAGCACCGAGGTGGGAAAGAAGAGCGCGGTGGGGACGCTGGCCCCGGTCCAGGTGGCGCC
>DASRBU010000375.1:0-31014 GCA_035653475.1 Candidatus Dormiibacterota bacterium
GATGGTCGTTGGCAACCCTGAGGAAGACCGCGGTTCCCTTGGCGCCCCAGTGGTCGTAGTCCATGGTGTCGGTGATCCGGAAGCCGAGCACGTCTCGATACCACCCGGCGAGCGCGACCGGATCTCGCGCCCAGATCCCGACATGACCCAGGCGGCGCAGCCTGACCGGGACGCTCGTCCTGCCTCCGGCCACGTCGCCGCCCTCAGTCATGGAACCCCGGAGGCGCCGGCTGCCGCAGCCAGAGGTTCATGGTGGGCGGGTCGTACGTCCGTTCGTGATCCTCGTCGTCCTCGATCTGCTCCATCTCGCAGTAGAACTCGATTCGGAACCCCGCCGGGTCCCGGACGTAGACGGCGATGTTGTTGCCCGGCCCATGGCGAACCGGGCCGACATCGGGGACCACCTGGCGGCGACACAGCGCGTCGAGCACCAGCTTGATCTGGCCCCAGTCGCCCACGTCGTAGGCGTGGTGATGGAGCGTGGACCGCTTCCCGGGGAGGAAGGCCAGCCCGTGGTGATCGGTGCCGCAGCGGAGGAAGGCCCCTCGTGGTGAACGGTCGGAGAGCCGGAAGCCGATCGACCGGTAGAACTCCGCCTGCTGATGCAGGTCCCGGGCGAGAAAGGTGACGTGACCGAGCTTCTCGAGCCGGAAGGGACCGTTGACGAGAACGCCCTGCAGCCGGGCCATGGCCCGGTAGACCTCGATCCAGTTGCCCTCGGGGTCGCGAAACTGGAAGGCTGGCCCCAGCCGTCCCTCCTCCGGCGGGGCCTCGCGCACGGGCACGCCGCGGGACCCGAGCTCGGAGCGGAGACGCTCGGTGACGTCGTCGTCGAGGGTCTCGAACCCGACGTGCGCCAGTGCCGGCTCGGGGCCGGGCCGCAGGACCAGACAGTGATGGTGGTAGTCGCAGCGGAGCAGCACCTCCCCGGGGGACGACGTCACCTCCACCAGGTTGCAGGCCCGCACGTAGAAGTCCACCGCCCGGGGCACGTCCGGCACCTGGAGGCACACGTGCCCCAGCCGTCGCAGGGAGCGCGGCGGTCTCATCGCCTCATGCTCCCCGCCGCGTGTCTTCGCCCGACCACGGCGACGGTCGGGCTCGGGCAACCGGGCTCGAGCGCGCCGCGCCCGACCGCTCTCCTCGCAGGCTCCCCTCTTCCGTACCAATGTGGCCTACCGGCATCTGAACCCCCTATCGCTGCGTCTTCGCCGGCTGGCGATAGACGCTGAGTCGCCGTTCCAACCTCTGCAACAACCGGGTGAGGACGATGCCCGCGATGGAGAGGATGCAGACCGCGACGAACAGCGTGCCCATGTCGAAGACCTGGCTGGCGTTGTAGATGAGGTAGCCGAGTCCCGCCCGCGCCCCGAACAGCTCGCCCACCACCACGGCCGTGAGCCCGCGACCGACGCCCAGCCGCAGCCCCGACACGACGAAGGGAAGGGCGGATGGAAGCGCGACGGTGAGGAAGATCTGCACCCGGCCGGCACCGAAGGCGCGTGCCATCCTGATCAAGTTCTCGTCGGTCGAGCGGATGCCCGCCTCGGTGTTGATGATCATCGGGAACACCACCAGGATGAAGACCACGACCACCTTGGACAGGACGTCGACCCCGAACCAGAGGATGATCAGGGGGGCGAGAGCGATGATCGGCGCCGCGTAGGCGGCCGAGATCCAGGGGTCCAGATACGCGCGCACCGTCCGAGATACGGCCATCAGCGCGCCCAGCAGGATGCCGACCACGCCGGCGAGGAGGAAGCCCCAGAGGAACTCCTGCCCGCTGACCAAGCACTGGTACAGCAACTGACCGCTGAGCAGCATCTCCCAGCCCCGCAGCAGCACCGTCGAAGGTGGGACGAGGAAGGCAGGGTTCCGCAGCACGAAGCGCGCGATGATCTCCCACAGGAGCAGGCCCCCGACGATCGACACCACCGCGTGCCACTGCCACCGGCCGCGACGCCTCGCTTCCGGCCGGATCGCGATCGGCTCCCCGACCTCATCTCCAGGCGCCGAGAGCGATCGCCAGCTCGGCCACCGCCTCCTATCGGGCTCTGCTCGGGGCGGCCGCACCCGGGGTGAGTGTGCCACGTGAAGCCTATCCGGCGTTGGCTTGCCGGACGTACGAGGGGTCGTACAGTGCCGATGAGGTCGGAGCTTGCCGGACCGTGCCCTGCTGGACGACCGCTCCGACGACGGTCTGCAGCGAGTCCTGGGGGATGCTCAGGGTCTTGCTGAAGGCATGCCACTGCGTGAAATCGAGGTCGTATGCCTTCTTCACCTCGGCCACGGGGACCTTGGACCGCTTCGCCATGATGGAGATGGCATCGTCGGGGTGGGCATAGCCATACCCGATCCCCTGCTCCAGGGCCTTCAGGAAGGCGACCACCTGCGAGCGGTGGTCCTTGGCCCAGTTGGTGTTGACCCCGATGGTGGTGAAGATCCATTTCGGCACGTACTGCTTCGAGGTCGCGAGCACGTGCATGCCCTGCGACTCGGCCAGGATGTCGAAGGGCTGGGTCAGCATGGCCGCGTCCACGTTGCCCGACTGGAGGGCTGCGTACCTGGCGTTGGTGGAGCCGGCGGTGATGATGGTGAAGTCGCTCTGGCTCAGGCCGTGGGCGCGAGCCATGGCGCTGAAGGAGATGGCCGTGACGTCGGTGGTGGTGCCGAGGATGACCTTACGGCCCTTGAGGTCGCTCCAGGAGCTGATGGAGGGCGCGGTGATCAGTGAGTAAGGGTCGGTGATGAACTCTGGGGCAACGATCGTGACGGGCAGGTGCTGGGCGACGGCGCGAATCCAGCTGTCCGTCCCATCCGAGGCCAGGTCGACGGCTCCGGTGGCCAGCTGATCGGCGGACTGGGCCGGCCCTCCCGTGATCACCTCCTGGACGGCGATCCCGTGCTGCCGGAAGAAACCATGGGCTTCGGCCAGGAAGACGGGCCAGTCGGCGGTGTTGGTCGAGACCAGGCCGACCACGACGGTCGAGAGCTTCCCGCCGGACGAGCCCGACTGACCGCCCGCACCCGCCCCACAGGCACCCAGGAACAACGCCAGCGCCCACATCGCCGCCCACCGAGGTGGGCCGCGCCTCACGCCCCCCATTCGAGCCACCCCAGAGTTCAGGATCGGATTGGACTAATGGTCCGATTGTAGTCTCGACCCACCGCCTCGTCAACGCTCCCGAAGGGGCGCGAACCCGCCCCGGGTCGATGGATGGGCGAGGGCAGGCACGCCGCAGGCCCTCCGTCCGCGGCGTTCGGCGGAAGCGCCCGCTCCCGCTGCCGCAGGGTGACGCCGACGTCGTGGCTCCCGGCGATCCTCGGACGACTCGCCCAGGTCAGGGGTTGCCGTGGACCCTGCCCCGGGCGGTGCCGAGGTCAACGTCGCCCCCATCGCTCCATCTCCACCCACCGACCCCCTCCCACGGCGCCCGCGGACCGTCGCCCACCTTCACCTCCGGGGCGCGCCGGCGCCAGCGGCGAGAGCGTGGAGCCCCGCTGGGCCGGCGCCGACGGGCGCGGGAGGCCAGGTCCGAGCTGGCGAGGGCAGGTCCGGAGCGAGCCCGCCTCGACCGCGTGCGGGCGGCAAGGTCCGCCGCCGGTGACGCCCCGGGCAAACCCGTCGCTCGGCGACGGGGGTCGATGGACCGGCCGACGGGACCAGGCCCTCGTCGAAGGACGAGCGGCCGACCGATCACCGGCGGAGGCAGCGGGGGTGCGAAGCGCGTCGCCCGCGGCTTCGGAGGAGTGTCCCGGGACCGGCTCCGGTTCGGAGCCCGACAGGACCTCCCCGGAATGCGCATGCTGGGAGAGATGGCCGGCGGGGCAAGGCGGGAGGCCGGCTCGGACCGCTTCGCCCCGTCGGCGCCCGAGCATGAGACGAGGAGGTCGAGACCATGAGTGACAGAACCCGCGACGCGACCCGAACCGATCTCCACCGGCAGCTCCTGGATGCGCTCGACGCCCTCTTCGGCGTCCACCCCGGATACCGGCCGGTCCATGCCAAGGGCATCGTCTGCGAGGGCACCTTCACCGCCGCCGACGAGGCCAGGGAGCTGTCGCGGGCGCCGCACCTCCAGGGTGCCCCCATCCCGGTCACCGTCCGCTTCTCCGACTTCACCGGCCTCCCCGACATCCCCGACGCCGATCCCAACGCGAGCCCCCGGGGGATGGCGGTCAAATTCCACCTTCCGGAAGGGAGCGAGACGGACTTGGTCGCGCACTCCTACGACGGCTTCCCGGCCCGGACCGAGGAGGAGTTCCTCGGCCTGCTGCGCACGCTCGCCGCCGGCGCCTCCGGCGCCGCCTCGCCCTCGCCGGTCGAGACGTTCGCGGCGACGCACCCGGCGGCGAAGCGCTTCCTGGAGGCACCCAAGGCGCCACCGGCCAGCTTCGCCACCGAGTCGTACTTCAGCGCCGACGCCTTCCGCTTCGTCAACCGGGAGGGAAGCGGCCGCGAGGGCCGCTACCGGATCCATCCGGCCGGCGAGGAGCGGCACCTCGACCCCCGGGAGGCCGCCGCCAGGGGCCCGAACTACCTCTTCGACGAGCTCAGGAGCCGGCTCCAGCGGGGTCCCGCCCAGTTCCGGGTGATGGTTCAGCTCGCCGCGCCGGGCGATCCGACCGACGACGCCTCGGCCGCCTGGCCGACCGACCGGCCGCAGGTGCGGCTCGGCACCCTGAGCGTCGAGCGGCTGAGCGATGCCGACGAGCGGCGGCTGCTCTTCGACCCGGCCCGGCTGGTGGACGGGATCGAGCCCTCGGGCGACCCGCTCATCCCCGCGCGCTCCCGGATCTACGCCATCTCCTACCAGCGCCGGTACCGGTGACGGGACGGGAGCGAACCGACCCGAGCGCATCCCCGGAGCCGGCCGTGCCCCCCGAGCCGCGCGGCCGGCGGCTGGGTGTGACCTGGGAGCACGAGCTGACCGACGCCGGCGGCCTGTGGCCGGAGCAGCTCGGGCTGGACACCTGCGGCGAGTGCGAGGCCCCGGAGGAGGAGCCGGGTAGCTGAGCCGCGACCGGCGAGGGCTCATCGGTCGCTGGAGATGCACCGGACCATCCCGGCCGGACCTTCACCAGGGCGTGGTCGGTCGGGGCCGAACCGGCCCTGACACGGCCTCCGAGCCCCGGGAGGGGCAGGGATCGCGAAGCCCTGCCCCCTCGCCCAGGTACCCGGGGCAGCCGGGGTCGCATCGGCAGGCTCGCGGTCGGGCGTCGGTGACGGGCGTGCTCGACCTACCCGCGGTGATCCGGCGGCGCGCCAGCGCGGCGACCGGGCGGTCTCTCCGCCGCCCCGGCGGCGTCCGACCCGGGTCCGCACCCCTCGACGGGGTCCCGGGGCGGCCTCCGGGGCCGGCGCGGCCCTCCCGGTGAGGTCGCCTCTGGCCCGAACGACACGGGCGACCAGGCTCCGAGCGGCGCCGCCCTCGCGGTGACGCCGCCGCCCCGGCCCGGTCGCGATCCGCGGCGCGATCGCGGCCCCCGGCCCCGCCTCAGCCGCCGGGCCGGACCGTCACCACCCCGGCGTTGCCGTCCACCCGGAGCCAGTCGCCGTTGCGCACCACCCGGGTGCCGTGCACCGTGCCCACCACCGCCGGCAGCCCGTACTCACGGCACACGATCGCGGCGTGGGACATGATCCCACCCGTGTCGACCACCGCCGCCTTGATCTTGCCGAACACCACCCCCCAGGTGGGCGCGGTGACCGGGCAGACCAGGATCTCGCCCTCGCGAACCTCGGAGAGCTGCTCCACGGACAGGATCACCCGGGCCGGTCCCTCGACCGTCCCGGGGGCGCCGGCCACGCCGCGCAGCTCCCTGCCATCCCCTCCGGCGGCGGCCAGCCACTGCTCGATGCGCTCCGGGGTGATGCCCCAGAGCATGACCGTGAAGGGCTCGTTGATGTTCTCCGGGATCGGCCCCAGCGCGGGCTCCGGCGTCCACTCCTGGATCGCCTTCAGCATCCGCTTGTGCCTGGCCACCTTGCCCTTCCAGTGAACGGCCCGGGTCGGCCCCCCGTGCGACCAGCCCAGCACCAGGTCGTAGAGCGCCTGGGCCACGTCCCAACGGTTGAGGTAGAAGAGGTCCTCCGGATCCTCCAGGATGCCGCCCGCCACCAGCCGCCGGCCGAACTCGCGCATGGTGTTCCAGAAGATCGTGTGGTGCCAGTTCTCGATGTAGAAGTTGTGGTCCTCGACGTAGGGCGCGACCATCCGGGCCATGGCCACGTTCTGGTCGAAGGCCTCCCGGTCCGATTCCAGGGGCAGCAGCTCCCGGTACTCGGCCACCAGCCGCTCGCGCCGTCGCAGGATCTCCTCCCGCGGCCGCCGAATCTCCTCGCCGCGCTCCAGCCGCTCCAGCTCGGCCAGGAGCGAGGCCCAGGGTCGGGACAGGTCGTCGATCCAGGAGCGCTCGTGGTGGTAGAGGCCGGTCCCGTTGGAGAAGTGGAACCAGGGGTCCTTGGCCGCCTCCAGCGCCTCCACCCAGGTCCGGCCGGTGGGGTCGGTCCGCAGCTCCTCCACGATCGCCTCCGGGGACCGGTCGGCGCGCAGGCGGTCGGCGATACCCAGCTCCAGCGCCTTCCGGGCCAGGGCCTTCAGCTCGTCCCCGGGCCGGAACATCATGATCTCCGAGCCGGCCACCATGTTGGCGATCGTCTGCTGGGCGATGCCGGGGAAGGCGGTCTGACAGAACTGGAAGAGGTTCAGGTACGCGCCGTACCCGCAGAGGTGCATCTCGAAGTGGTACTGGTAGGCGAGGAAGACGTTCTCGATGGCCCGGTCGTACGCCTTCAACAGCTCGTGCCCGGCGGTGACGCCGCTGGCCTCCCTCACCTCCGACTCCGGCACCAGCTCGGGTAGCTCCGGCACCTCCAGGCGCTGCAGTTCGCGGATGCAGGCCTCCATCTTGGCCTTCCAGCGGTCGAACAGGTCGGGCCAGTTCTCGAAGTAGAAGCCGGCCCGGGGCGCGAAGATCGGGCCGCGCCGTGCGATCTCCTCGGGATCGTCGACGAGGATGACGGACTGGTAGAGGCGTCCGTTCAAAATACGGGCCATGAAGCCGTCGGAGGCCGGGAGCAGGAACACCCGCCGCGCGAAGGCGTTGGCAGCGATGGTCCAGGCCTCGTGCACGATGGTGTCGAAGGGGTACTCGACCTCCGGGCGGTGCAGGCTGTCCAGGAACCAGAAGGTGCGCTCCTCCCGCTCTCGGTTCTCCTCCGAGAAGAGGAGGTAGGGCGGGTACATCGAGGCCCAGTCCTCGGCGCCGGGCGGGGGCGGCACCTCGAAGGGGCTGGGGAACCGTCGGGCGGCCTGCTGCACGGTGCTCATCGGCTCACGCTCCTGGACGATGCGGGCGGAGGACGCCCCCACCCGCCGCGGTCGACGCCATGACGCGAGGCGGACACGGTCGCGTCGCCGGCCCTGCCCGACCGTCCTCGAAGGCAGCCCCTCCGGTCGCCGCGGGCAGGTCGGCCAACGGCCCTGATCGAGACGGCGGCGCCACTACGGCGTTGCCCATCCTCGCCGGCCGATGATCTCATCCCGATCCGGCTCTGACCAGGGTTTCTGGCCGTGCGCCCCGGGCCGCCGACCGCACCTGGCCCCAGGCGGGGGTCGATCGGGCACGGAGGTCCCAGGTCGGAGGGTGACCTGCCGGCGGGTCCGCCGAGCGGCGGCACGGCGGCCGAGGCCGGCGCGCCCGGCGGAGGCATCGCCCCCGTCCACGACGCGGCCACGGAGAGGGACGGTTGCCGACCGCCTCCGACCGCTCGCCCGCCTCAGCCGGGGCGCGAGGGCACGGCCGGCGGAAGGTGCAGCCCGCGCCGGGGCTGCCGGCGCCGATCCCCGGCCGGTGAGCCCCTGCCGACCGCGGCTCGAGCCTCCGCTCCCATCCACGACCCGCTCCCGGACGCGGTCGGGCACCCCGCCCCCGGCGCCGGCGGCGCCGGCCACACCCTTTCCACCCGCTGCCGGAGCCGGAGCGCCGGCTGCGGCCGGTCCGGTGCCCCCACCCGCCCGTCGGGCGGGCCACCGCATCGCCACCGCGTCGGGCACGGGGAGGGGAGGTCCGGCTCCAGCCGGGGGAGGCCATGGCCCCCCGGTCCGTCCGGGCCCGCGATCGCGGCCACCCCGCCGCCCGGCCCACCGGCGGTTACCGCCTCCAGGCCACGGCCCGCCTGGGGGCGACGGTCGAGGCCCGATGACGGCGCGGGCGTCCTCGCGACGGGGCGAGCGCGGCCCGGGCTGGGACCGTGGCCGTGCCCCGGTGCGATCCCGGCCCTCGGACACCCCGCGAAGCGGCTCGGCGGGACCCCAGTCCCTGAGCCGGGCACCGGCCCCAGGCTCCCGCCGCGGCTTCACGACCGCAACGGTTCCCCTCCGGCAACCGGTGCGATACGCTGCGCCCGGGATGGACGAGTGGCGAGCCCCGGGTCCGGAGGCGGGGACCGACCGGCGCCAACCCGGCGCCGGCGAGGGCGCCGGGCTTCCCCCGGCCCTCCACGCCGGGCCGCCCACCGGCTGGTGGGTCGGGCGGCGCGGCCTTCGGATCGGCGCCCACCGAGGCGACTGCGAGACCGCGCCCGAGAACACCATGGCTGCCTTCGCCGCCGCGGCGGCAGCCGGGGCCGACTACGTCGAGTTCGACGTGCAGCGCAGCGCCGATGGGGTGCTGGTCGTGATCCACGACCCGACCCTGGAGCGCACCACCGACGGCCACGGCCCGGTGGCGGACCGAACGGCGGCCGAGCTGCTCCGGCTGGACGCGGGCGGCTGGTTCGCCCCCGCCCACGCCGGGGAGCGGATCCCGCTCTTCGAGGCCGTTCTGGAGTGGCTGTCGGGCCTCCCCTCGCTGGCGGGGATGGTCGAGATCAAGGCGCCGGGCCTGGGGGCCGAGATCGCGGGGCGCCTGGCTCGCCTCCCCTTCCGGGACCGGCTGGCCGTCTGCTCCTTCTCCCCCGAGGAGCTGTCCGCCGCCCGCAGGGTAGACGAGGGGCTGCCGCGATTCCTGATCGCGCCCCGCGGGCCCCGCCCGCCCGAGCTGGCCGGGCTCGTCGCCTCCGCCCGGCGCGGCCACGCCGACGGCGTCAACCTGCCCTGGTCGTGGCTGGACGCCGACCTGGTGGCACGGCTCCACGACGCCGGCCTGATGGTCGGAGCCGGCACGGCCAACCAGGCCGAGGTGGTGGAGCGGCTCGTCCGCCTGGGCGTCGACTTCGTGGATTCCGACCGACCACGACTCGCGGTCGCGGCCCGGGACGGCGCGCCGGTCGGACGAGGTGGCGACCGTCATCCCGGGCCCGATCACCCCTGAGCGAGGTGTGAGCATGAAGTTCCGTCCCTGGACCCTGGCGGCGATCGCGGTCGTGGCGCTGATCGGGGCCGCCTGCGGCGGCACCGGCACCACGGCAGCGCCCGGCCCCAGCGCCTCCGGCCTCTCCGGCTCCTTCACCTTCTACCTGAGCGGGGACGTCAACATCCAGCATCTCTGGCTGGACACGCTGATCCCCGACTACCAGAAGGCCAACCCCGGCGTGCACGTGAACCTGGTCTTCTCGGCCCACGGGGTCGAGGACGTGACCACCCTGGCCAAGCTCTCCCAGTCGGCGCAGTCGGGCCAGTACTCCGGCTTCGACCTGATCGAGGGCGGGCTGGTCAAGGACGCGGCCCAGTCCAACCTGCTCACCCGGATCACGACCGCCGAGGTGCCGCGCTCGGCCGAGATCGACCCCAACCAGTTCACCGCCGTCCAGCACAACGCCATGCCCTATCGAGGCTCCAAGGTCCTGCTCGCCTACGACTCCTCCCGGGTCAAGAACCCGCCCCGGACCCTGGGCGACCTGCTGGCCTGGATCAAGGCCCACCCCGGCCTGTTCGACTACAACGTGCCCAGCGGCGGCGGCTCCGGGCAGGCGTTCGTCGAGGCCGTGCTCAACCAGTACGTGCCCAAGGACGACCAGCAGAAGATGGGCCTGGGCTACGTCCCCGAGCTGGAGGGCGAGTGGAACCGGGGCTTCCAGCAGCTGAAGTCGCTCGGCCCCGACATCTACCAGCACGGCGTCTATCCGGCCTCGCAGGACCAGGTCTATCAGCTGCTCGGCAACGGCACCATCGCCATGTGCCCGGTCTGGTCGGACCAGGCACTGACCGCCCTCAAGAGCGGCCAGTTCCCGCCCACGGTGAAGCTGACCGAGATCTCCCCGCCGCTCTACGGCGGCCCCGCCTACCTGGGGGTGCCGAAGGTCACGCCCCACAAGAAGCTGGTCTTCAGCTTCATGAACTTCCTGCTCGGCCAGGCCGAGCAGGTCAAGATCGTGGACCAGATCCAGGGCCTGCCCGGGATCGAGATGTCGCACATGCCGGCCTCGGTCCAACGCCGCTTCTCCTCCCTGGGCACCACCCAGTCCCTTCCCTACTCGGCCAAGATGGCGGCCGACCTGAACCGGCTCTGGCAGAGCTCGGTGCCGGGATGAGGGTCTGGTCGAGGGAGCGGAGATGAGCCCGGGTCGGGGCGGCGAGGGCGCCCTCGGACGCCGGCTGGTGGGGCTGGCCATGGTCCTGCCGCCGGTTGCCCTGGTCTTCTTCCTGGTCGGCTTCCCCATCGTGGTCGCCATCGGCTACTCGCTCGGCCACGTGGGCGGCCTCAACTCGGCGGTGTCGGCCATCGCCCAGCACCAGGTCGCGGTCGGAGGCGGGATCGGCACCCTGGAGGCGTACCGCGAGGTGCTGACCAGCCACCAGTTCCTGACCGACCTGGTCGCCACCCTCTGGGTGACGGCGCTCTCGACCGCGCTGGTCGTGCTGCTCGCCTGGGGCATCGGCCTCTACCTCCGCCTCTCCGAGAGCCGGGCGGCGAAGGCGCTCTCCGCCCTCTCGGTGGTGCCGCTCTTCATCCCGGTGGTGATCGCCTCCTACGCCCTGCTCGCCTTCTGGTCGGGCGGTGGTTTCGTCCGCAGCGCCGCCGCCCATCTGGGGATGGCACGGTTCCCGATCCTCGGCTACACCCTGCCCGGGGTGGTGATCGGCCAGGTCTGGGTCAACCTTCCCTTCGGCGTGCTCATGATCAGCTCGGGTCTGCAGCGCGTCCCCACCGCGCTGATCGACGCGGCCCGCGACGTGGGTGCCTCGCTCGCCCGCACCACCCTGAGCGTGCTCGTCCCCATGAACCTGGTGCCCACCGTGATCGTGGTCACCTTCACCGCCATCGCCGTGCTGGGCAGCTTCACCGTGCCCTACCTGATCGGCCCCACCGCTCCCACCCTGCTCGGCCCCCAGGCCACCGTCACCTTCCAGTCCTTCAACGAGCCCCAGCAGGCGGAGGTGGTGGCCATGGTCCTCTTCCTGCTCGCGGTGGGGGTGGGCTCGGCCTACGTCCGGGCCACCATGCGGGGCGAGCGGGTCCCCGAGCTGGCCTCGTGACCACAGCCGGCAGCGCGGCCGCGAGGGCGGCCCGGCGTCCGGCGCTCCGGGCCGGGCCCCTGGCTCACCGTCTGGCGGCCCGCGCCCTCACCGGCCTGGTCGTGCTCCTGCTCGTGTTCTTCGTCCTGGGCCCGCTGGTCTGGCTGACGCTGTGGGCTTTCGCCGGCCCCTGGACCTACCCCTCGCTGACGCCGCAGAGCTGGACCCTGAACTGGTGGCGGCTGGTCTTCTCCACCCCGGGCCTGGAGCGTTCGATCGAGCTGAGCCTCCTCTTCGCGCCGGTGGTGACAGCGGCCTCGGCACTGATCTGCCTGCCCGCGGCCTACGCCTTCGGACGGCTGTCCTTCCCCGGCCGCCGCCTCCTGCTGGTCTCCCTCTTCGCCACCAACGCCTTCCCCAAGATCGGCCTCTACATCACGATGGCCGGGCTCTTCTTCAGCCTCCACCTGATGAGCACCTTCCTGGGCGTGGTCCTGGTCCAGCTGATCGGCACCGTGGTGTTCATGACCTGGATCCCGGCCGCTGCCTTCGCCTCCGTGCCCCGGTCGCTGGAGGAGGCGGCCCGGGACGTCGGCGCCGGCCGGCTGCGGACCTTCTGGCAGGTGACCGTGCCCCTGGCCCTGCCCGGCATCCTGGTCGCGGTCATCCTCTCCTTCCTGGCCTCCTTCGACGAGGCACAGGGGACCTTCCTGGTCGGCACGCCCACCTACGTCACCATGCCCATCCAGATGTACTCGTTGGTGCTGAACTACCCCCAGCAGGTGGCGGCCGTGTTCTCGATCCTGCTCTCGGTGCCCTCGGTCCTGCTCATGCTCCTGGTGCGTCGCCACGTGATGGGCGGCCACCTGGCCGAGGGCTTCCAGCTCAGGTAGGGGGTGGGGAGGTGCCCGGTCTGGTTCTCGACGGCGTGCGAAAGGCGCTCGGCGGGCAGGCGGTGATCAGCGGGCTCGATCTGACCGTCGAGCCCGGGGAGCTGGTCTGCCTGCTCGGCCCCTCCGGCTGCGGCAAGACGACCACGCTGCGGATGGTGGGCGGCTTCCTCGCCCCGGATGCGGGCCGGATCCTGATCGACGGCGAGGACGTCAGCCGCATCCCGCCCGAGCGGCGCCCCACGGCCATGGTCTTCCAGAACTACGCCCTCTGGCCGCACATGACGGTCTTCGAGAACGTCGCCTTCGGGCTACGCCTGCGCAAGCTCCCCCGGGAGGAGGTCCGCTCCCGGGTCGAGTCGGTGCTGGAGATGGTGGGCATGGGCCGGCTGCGCCACCGGCGCCCGGCCCACATCTCCGGGGGCGAGCAGCAGCGGGTGGCGTTGGCCCGGGCCCTGGTCCTGGAGCCCAAGGTCCTGCTCCTGGACGAGCCGCTGTCCAACCTCGACGCCAAGCTCCGGGCCCAGGTGCGGGAGGAGATCCGTGAGATCCAGCAGCGGCTGGGGATCACCACCCTGTTCGTCACCCACGACCAGGACGAGGCACTCTCCATCGCCGACCGGGTCGCGGTCATGTCCGAGGGCCGGATCGAGCAGTTCGCCGATCCCCCCACCCTCTATCGCCGACCCCGCACCCGCTTCGTGGCTCAGTTCGTCGGCACCATGAACCTCTACCGGGGGGAGGTCGGCGCCGGCGGGGTGCGCCTGGAGCCGGACGGCCTGGTGGTCCCCTGCCGCGAGGCGGCGACCGGACGCCACCGGGAGGGGCTGCCCGGAACCGGTTCCGCGGACCCCTCTCGCGGCACCGGGACCTGGGAGATCGGCGTCCGGCCGGAGGAGGTGCGGGTCGGTCCCGCCGGCTCAGGCCGGGGTGTCGCCGCCGAGCTGGTCAAGCGCATCCCCCGGGGCCACTTCACCGAGGTGGTGGTGGGCTTCGGCCGGCACACCGCCCGTGCCTTCCTGCCCCTCGATGCGGAGCTGGAGGGTCCGGTCGAGGTCAGCTTCGGCCGGGTGCTGCTCTACCGCGACGGCCGCCTGGCCGGGGGATGGCCGGAGGCCGTGGCCGACCCCGACGCCGCCACCGTCACCCCGGGGCCGTGAGCCGGTCGTCGCCCGCCGCGGCCGGCGGGGCCACCGCGAGAACCGCTCCCGGCCCTGCGGGCCACCATCTCCCGGGGCCACCGGGCTCCACCTCGCCGAGGTCGTGGCCAGCCCGCGACGGGCACCGCGCTCGCTCGGCCCGACTGGTTCCCGTCGAGTGGCTCGGCCTTCAGGTCTACTCCTCGTCGGCCGGGCCCGAGGGGCCGCCGCCGCCGTCCCGCACCCGGGTCGTGGGGCGCGGCCTCCCTCCCGGAACGACGACGGAGAGGAGGAGAGCCGCCTCCAGGCCGCTCGCGACGGGCGGGACGATGGCGGCGTAGAGGGGGCCGTAGGCACCGGCCTCGGCCAGCCCGACGACCAGACCGCCGGCGACGCCGAGCGCGTACAGCGTCGCGGGCCGGCGTGGCCGGCCTCGCCAGATCGCCGCCGCCGTCACCGCGACGAAGAACGCCGTCGGCACGATCGCGGCGACCAGGCCCCTCGCACCGACGGGCGTCGGGTGGGGCACCGCCTGAGCCGGCAGCACGAGGCGAATCACCAGGCCGGCCAGCGTCGCCGCCACGACCCCCAGTCGGGTCCGGCCGCGGCTCCGCAGGAAGGCGTCGACCACCAGCCCGGCGCCGAAGACCAGCATGAGCGCTCCGATGAACAGCTGCACGTATCCCCTCCCCCTTCATCATGGAGCGGCACGGTCGCGTCGGCATCCCGACCAGCCGCGCCCCGCCGGATCGCCTCGCCGCGCCCGTCCGGTGCCCCGGCCGCGGGAGCGAGCGCGATCACCCGGCGCCGGGGCGCGGGGCGACGCCGGAGTGCGGTCGAGCTAGGGACGCACCACCGGCGAGGTGCGCTGCGACTCGATCCAGCGCCGTCTCGTTCGGTCCACCTCAACCGGAGGCACCACGGACGTGTCGAGGACGACGACCTCGGTCACGCCCGGAAGGTAATCGATGATCATGTCGAGGACTCGCGTCGAGAGGGTACCGAGTCGTCCCGGGCCTGGCTCTTCCTCGTCGATCGTGAGCCGTACGTCGAGCTGTCTCATCGCATCCTTCCAGCCAGTTTCCGGCCGTCCCGGGCCCCCAACGGCTCGCGGACCGACCGAGAGGGCGGGTGCTGGGCGCGAGCCCACACCCGCGGCCTACGGAGAGCCCCGTGTCCTTCCCTGGGCCACACGCGTTCGTCAGCCATGCCGGACAGCCATACCATGCCAAGGCGAACGCGGCCGTGCAAGCCCGTGCGCGCCCAGCCGGGCCGGGAGCAACCGGGGAGTCGATCCGCCGTGCCAGCCGGCAACGGGATGGAGAGCTGCCCCGATCGCGCCGTGGTCGGGCGCCAGCCCGGCGCCCCGGTGTGGCGGCGGCTTCGGAATCGCGGTCTGTGGGGAGCCGCCGCCGGTCGCAGTCTACCAGCTCCAGGAACGCATGTTCGGCGGATGCGCGGACGGGATCACGTCAACGATCCGTCCCCCGACGGCGTCGCCGCGCCTCCAGCAGGCGGGCGGAGAGCGCCTCCTCGTCGCGCTTCGGCGGTGCGCGACGATCGCCGCGACCTGGGGCGGCCCGAGTCCCCGTCCGCGGCTCGGCCCCCGGCGGAGCTGGACCGGGCCGGGCCCGTGGCCGTGCTTCCTCCGGCGGGGGCCCCGGGGAGCGAGGCCCGGAGGAGGTCACCGGCGGCGGGACCGCGGCGGGCCGCCGTCGGGCACGGCTCACCCGCTCGCGGAGCCGCACCAGCTCCTCCGGCACCGCCACCTCCAGGTCGGGCGCCCGCCGCCGACGGGCCAGGGCCAGGGCGTTGTCGAGGATCTGGCGAGGGCCGAGCGTGATCCGGCGCAGCGCCACGTCCAGCGGCCAGAGCAGGACCGCGATCAGGATCAAGGGCCAGAACACGTCCGTGCTCACCGGGATGGGCAGCGGGGACTGCTCCCAGGCCAGCTCCGGCCTAGCCAGCACGGTCCCGGCGCCCGCCCGGGCGATCTGGCGCAGGAAGCCGTCGTCACGACCCAGCTGCAGGTACTCGGGGGAGTACGGCACGGCGATGGCGGCGTCCCCCTGGTCCATCACCTGGCCGTTCTTGCTGAGCGCGCCGTGGAGCAGGTAGATGCCGACCGTCGTGCCGCTGATCCGCCCCTGCCAGTGGCCAGGGGCGACCTGGACCAGGTCCAGGTTCGAGCCCTGCAGATCCGGGCGCTCCACCCCGACCTGAACCGTGGCCCCGGGCACCTGGGGCCCGGTCACGTCGACCTGGAGCCCGTCCCCGCTGGGCCGGGCCTGGACCTGGAGCTGCTGCGCGGTCGTGGGCAGGGTCCAGGCGACCATGCGGGCGAAGAGGACGCCGGAGACGGGGGAGGACAGGAACCCGGCCGTCCAGGTACCGGTGGCGTCGCTGGTCCAGGCCACCGACCGCCCCAGGCCGTAGTTCCAGGCGGCCAGGACCGGGTCCTGCTTGGGGCTGATCAGGTACTGGTCAGCGGCGGGCTTGGGGGTGGTCACGACGTAGCCGCCCAGCTGCGGGAAGGAACCGGTGGGCACCCCCTGGAGCAGGTCGCCGGGGCTCCCGATCTTGGGGAAGAAGGGCTCCTGCTCGAACCAGGGGCGCAGCGAGGCCACACTCTCCCGGAGGAAGAGCTGGGGCACCTGGGAAGGGTCGTCGGACTCGTAGAAGCGCCCCCCGCCCCAGCGGGCGATGTCCTGCATGTAGGACATGTACTGGGCGACGCCGTGCACGTTGACCCCCACCGCCGAGGTGGTCACCCCCTTGGCCAGGGCCTGCTGCAAGAAGCTCTGCACCGCCTGCGGCGGGTCGCTGTTGGCGTCCCCATCTCCGAGCACGACGATGTGCTTGACCGGGGCGTCGGTCTGCTGGAGCGCATTGAACGCCATCTGCAGGAAGCTCAGGTAGCCGGGCGGGTCCCCCAGGGTGGCCGACTGGAGCTTCTGGTCGATCGATTTCTTGTCGGCGGCCGAGGTCATGGGCACGACGAAGCCCTGGCGACCGTCGGTGACCCCGACCAGGTCGTTGGGCGAGAGCTGGGCGATGACGTCCTCGGCCGCGCCCAGCGCCACCTGGTCGGCCTGGGGGTCCTCCATGGTCTCCATGACCAGCACCACCGCCACCTTGGGCTTGTTCTTGCGGTTGGGGATGTCCATCGAGACCGGCAGGGCCTGCTCCAGCGCCGTCCCCTGCCACCCGCCCGGCCCGTAGGAGGTGGGACCGCCGATGGTCACCAACCCCCGGCCGAGGTCGTGGACGGCTGCGGCGATGGCGGCCATCGACGAGCTGGGAAAGCTGTCGGCGGGAGCGTCGACGATCACGGTGGAGTCGTACCGGCCCAGCGTCGCCGTGTCGGTCGGGGCGCCCGCCGCCGGCCGTTCGTCCACCTGCATGCCCGCCGCCTGCAGGGCGGCGGCGACGTTGGCGCCCTCACCCGGCTTGCCTTCCAGCAAGAGGATCGAAGGCCGGCCCAGGACGCGAACCACCGCCTCCCCGACGTTGTTCTCGGTGTAGGTGTCGGGCTGCACCGTGAGCTCGGCCTGAACCTGGTGCAGCCCGATGGCGAGACCGGGCACCTGGAAGACCTGGCTGGAGCTGCCGGCGGGCAGGGAAACCGACCGGCTCGCGACCTCCTGGTCGTCGACGATGAGCGTCAGGCGCCCGGCCGCCTCGCCGGTGGACTGGAGGTGGACGGTGATGGTCGCCGTCTGTCCCTCGCGCAGGCTGGAAGGGGCGTCCACGGCGGTGACCATGGCCTCCGCCGAGGGGGCTTGGCCGACCGGGATCACGTCCACGCGGTCCCCTTCTGCCCGTAGCGCCGCCACTGCGCTGATCGCGTCACCCAGATTCTGGCGCCCGTCGGAGATGAGCTCCAGCTGATGAGCGTAGCCATCGGGCAGCATGCCAGCTGCCAGCTGCAGGGCGCCGGCGATGTCGGTGTAGGAGGGATCGGGCTGGGTCTGGAAGCCGTCGAACTGGGGCGTCCGGGTGAGCGGCAGCTCCACCGAGGCGTCGTGACCGAAGGTCACGACCCCGAAGAGGTCGTCGGGCCCCTTCGAGGCGGCCAGCCGGCGCACGATCTCGGACTCCTGCTCCAGGTTCCCGTGCGCCTTCACGCTGGCGGACACGTCGACCACGGCCACGATCGCCCGGCGGGCGGGCGCGGTGTCCAGACGCACCCCGGCCAGGGCCAGGGCCAGCAGCACGATCATGAGCAGCCGGGAGCCCAGCGCCAGCCGGCTTCGGGTCCTCGACAGCGGCGGAGGCCAGCGCCGCCAGGCCAGGTAGGCGAGCGGGGCCAGCAGCAGGAGGGCCAGGAACTCCGGGTGCAGGACGGAGAGGCCGATCACGTCCTCGCCTCCAGACGCCGGCGCCACCGGCCCCAGGGGTGGAGCCGCCGGGCCGGGGCGCCGAGGTAGACCAGCCATTCCAGGAGCAGGGCGCCGAGCCCGGCCGCGACCAGCCAGGGCCAGATCTCGAGCGTCCCCCGCGGCGCCGGCCCGGCTGGCCGCGAGGCGGCCTGGACCAGGGGCGCCGCCCCGGGGGCGATGCGGGAGATGCTCGGGTCCTGGAGCTGGACCACGAAGCGGCTCACCCGCGTGCCCGAGGCGAGCCGCTGGCGAACGGTGTAGACCCCGGGCCGGGTGGTGTCGGTGAAGGGGGTCGAAGGCGAGGGCAGCGCGACCGTGCGCCCGTCCGGCGTCACCACCTGAACGGAGCGGGTGCCCGACTCCACCTGCAGGTTCACCGGCTGCCCCAGGGGGAAGACCTGGTTCTCGAAGCCGCCCGGCATCAGGTACTGGAGCAGGTTCTGGATCAGGATCGGGAACGCGGCCCGGAGGGGCAGGTCGGAGTGGTGGAGGTCGAAGGTGAGCACCGCCTCGGGCTGCCCTCCCTCCCGCACCAGGAGCAGAGGGTCGGCGGCGGCGGCGATCACCGCCCGCCAGCCCGGCGGCACCGTCCGCACCGCCCCCGCGCTCTGCACGTGCACGTCCTGCAGGTCCACGTCCTGGAGGATGCGGTCCTGGGGGTTACCGGGCAGCACCTCCCCCGGGTCGATCTGACCGCTCACCGGCACCGGCCCCAGCCCGGCGGGCGGGTCCACGATCAGAGCCGGCTGGGGGATGCCGCCGGGAGGCAGCCAGCCGTCGAAGACGTACAGGTCGTAGCGCCCCGGCCGGTAGTCAGCCGGTTTCTCGGTGGTGAGCTCGAGGCCGGGCCGGAGCTGCAGGGCCCGTTGCAGGAAGGCGTTTTGCGAGGTCACCAGCAACACCCGACGCTGGGGTGGGGGCGCGGTCAGCAGCCAGGCTGCATCGTCCAGGGCGAAGTCGTCACCGGGGGTCAGGCGCGCCTCCAGCACCCGGGTGCCGACCGGCAGGTGGTTCCAGGTCAGGTCGACGGTCGTGTTCCCGTCCAGGTGCACGGGCAGGACGTCGGCCAGTCGGCCGTCCGCCACCATCTCCACCTTCAGGTCCCGGGCCTCCCGCCCGTAGTTGGCCAGCTCGAGGAAGATGGTGCCGTTCGCCGTCTGGCTGACCGACTCGATGGCGGCGTTCTCTCCCGTGACCCCGATCGACTCGTAGGCCAGCGGGGCCAGCGCCCGGGGTGGGGTGGGCGGGGGCAGGCTGTGGCCGTCGCTGAGCATGACGATCGAGCCACCGGCACGGCCGGAGAGGACGGCGTTGGCCAGCGAGATGCCCTCGGCGAAGTCCCCTCGCCCGCCGGCCGGGTGAGCGCGATCCAGGGCGGCGCGCAGCACCGCGGGGTCCCCGGTGGGCGGGGCCAGCAGCTCCGGGTGGGGACCCAGCAGGACGACGGCCATCTGCTGGCCCGGACCGAGCTGACCCGCCATCTGCTTCGCCCTGGCCACCGCCGCCTGGAAGCGGCTGGGGGCGACGTCGGTCGCCTCCATGCTGGGGGACGCGTCCAGGATCACCACCGTGGTCGAGCTCACCCCGGCGGCCCCGATCACGCCCGGCCTCATCAACCCCAGCGCCAGCAGCGCCGCCGCCAGCAGCTGGAGGAGCAGCAGCAGGCTGGGGCGGAGCCGCTGCCAGGGAGCGTTGGCCTGCCGGTCGGAGACGTGCGGCCGCCAGAACAGCAGCGAGGACACCTGGAGCTGAGGGCGGCGGACCTTGAGGAAGTACAGGAGCATGATGGCCGGCAGGGCCAGGAGGGCGAGGCCGGCGAGCGGGACCAGGAGGGACATCAGCTCCGCTTCACCAGGCCCACCCTGAGACCGGCCAGCATCATGGTCTCCAGGTCGTCCGCGCTGGTCGAGTGGAGGAAGCGACCGGCGGCGGCGCGGGCGGCCCGGGCCAGACCCTCCCGATGGGCGGCCAGGGCACGCCGGTACTCATCGACCAGTCCGGGGGTGATGGTCAGCTCCCGCGTGGCTCCGCTCTCCACGTCCACCAGCCGGACGTCGCCGGAGGCCGCCGGGCGCTCCTCGTCCGGGGCCAGGACCTGCCACAGCACCGCCTCCTGGCGCCGCGAGGCGAGGTCGGCCAGCGGCACCGCCCAGGTCCCGGCGGCCGCCTCGGCCGCCTCGACGCCACCGGTCGAGGTGCCCTCCACCAGGAAGTCGGAGACGACCACGGTCAGACCGGGCCGGGTCCAGCGCTGCCGCCGCAGGTCCTCCGGCCTCGCCCCGCCCTCCGGCTCCAGACGCTCGAGGAAGGTCCAGACCCGGGAGACGCCGTCCCGTCCCCGCAGCGGCGGCAGCCGGGCACCGGCCAGGGTGCCGACCTGGACCCGGTCCATCGCGGCCAGGCCCAGGAAGGCGAGCGCGGCCACCAGCCGGCGTGCCGCCCCCCACTTCGCGGGCTGGCCCAGCCCCATGGATGCGCTGGCATCCAGGAGCAGGTTGAGGCAGGCCTCCTCCTCGGCCACGTACAGGCGCAGCACCAATCGTTCCAGCCGTGCGTACGCTCGCCAGTCGACCTGCCGGAAGTCGTCGCCGTGGACGTAGGGGCGGAAGTCGGAGAACTCGGGCGAGCGCGCCGAGCGGGGCGAGCGCCGCTCGCCCGAGTACAGGCCGCTCTGCGGCCGCCGATAGACCAGGTCGAGGCGTCCCAGGAGCGCGAGTTCGCCGGCGGTCAGCACCGCCGGGCGCCCGTTGCTCCCGGCCGGCGAGGGCGGGGGAGGCGGATGGGCGAGGCCATCACGAGGTCGCCTCCAGGATCGCGGTCACCACCTGGTCGGCGTCGACCCCGGCGGCGTCCGCCTCGAAGTTGAGGAAGATGCGGTGACGGAGCGCGGGCAGCGCCACCGCCCGGAGGTCCTCGATGGCCAGGTTGTAGCGCCCCTCCAGCAGCGCCCGGATCCGGCCGGCCAGGACCAGCGACTGGAGGCCGCGGGGGCTGGCCCCCCAGCGCACGTACCGGCGCACCTCCTCCGGCGCCTCCGGCCGCTCGGGATGGGTGGCCAGCAGCAGGTTGACGGCCGCCTCCATGACCGCCTCGGCCACCGGCACCTCGCGGGCCAGCGCCGCCATCTGCGCCAGCTCCTCGGCGCCGGCCACCACCGCCAGCTCGGCCTCGACCGCTCCCGTCGTCCGCCGGGCGATCTCGGCCAGCTCGGTCGGCCCCGGGAAGGGCACCAGCAGCTTGTAGAAGAAGCGGTCCAGCTGGGCCTCGGGCAGGGGGTAGGTGCCCTCCAGCTCGATCGGGTTCTGGGTGGCGAGCACGAAGAAGGGACGGGGCAGGGGTCGGGTGCGTTCGCCCACCGTGACCTGGCGCTCCTGCATCGCCTCCAGCAGCGCGCTCTGGGTCTTGGGCGTGGCCCGGTTGATCTCGTCCGCCAGCAGGAGGTTGGCGAAGATGGGGCCGGGCTGGAACTCGAACCGCCGACGACCGGATTCCTCCTCGGTCACGATGTGGGTGCCGGTGACGTCCGCGGGCATGAGGTCGGGCGTGAACTGGACCCGGGAGAAGCTCAGGTCGAGGACCCGGGCCAGCGACCGCACCAGCACCGTCTTGCCCAGCCCGGGCTGGCCCTCGAGCAGGACGTGGCCGCCCGCGACCAGGGCGATCAGCACCGAGCGGACCAGCTCCTGCTGGCCGACGATCAGCTTCCCCAGCTCCTCCTCGATGGCCCGAGCGATCTCCTGGAACCGCTCCGGCTCCATGGCCGGGCTGAGCTCGGCCGCCCTCACCCGCCCAGCCCGCTGAAGTACTGCTGCACCAGCTGTTGCTCCTGCTCGGGGATGTCGGTCCGTCCCACGTCCGCGATCGCCTGCTGCTCGTACTGGGACAGCACCTGACCGTAGGGAACCAGATCCTGAGCCTGCCCGGGGCCGCTGCCCTGGTTCACCCCCTGGTCGCTGCTCTGGGCCTGACCGGGCACGTACACCGGCTCCGTGCCGGCCGCCGGCCGGGCCCTGGAACCGCCGGCGCCGTTCCCGGCTCCGCTCCCCCCCGTTCCCTGGCCCTGGCCCTGACCCTGGCCCTGGCCCTGACCTTGACCCTGACCTTGACCCTGGCCTTGACCTTGACCCTGACCCTGGCCTTGACCCTGACCCTGGCCTTGACCCTGACCCTGGCCTTGACCCTGACCCTGGCCTTGACCCTGACCTTGGCCTTGACCCTGACCTTGGCCCTGACCCTGACCCTGGCCCTGACCCTGGCCTTGACCCTGGCTCTGCTGCTCCAGCGGCTGCTTGGCCTGCTGGAGCCCGTTGATGGCCTGGTTGACGTCGCCCTGGAACTGATCCTGGGCGCCGGTCGCCTGCACCTCCTGGGCCGCCTGTTGCAGCGCCTGCTGCGCCCCCCGCACGTCGCCGCGCTGGAGGGCGTCGGCGGCCTGCTGCAGCGACTGCTGGAGCTTGGGGTCGCCGCCGGCCGCGGCCGCGGCCTGGGAGAGGGACTGGGCGAGCTGCTGCCGCTGCTGCTGACCCATGCCGGGCAGTGAGTTGGCGAGCTGCCGCAACCCATCGGCGCCTCCCTTCAGGTCCTGGCCGGCCAGGGCGTGGCCGGCCGCGGCCGACGGTGGGTTCTGCGCCAGCTGCTGGCCGGCCGCGGCGGCGGCGCCCTTCTTCTCCGCCACCCCCGGGTCCTGGAGCTGCCTGATCGCGTCCTGGGCCTGGCTCAGGGCGGCCACGGCCGAGCGCGCGTCGGGTGCCTGGCGCACCGCCTGGGCCGTCTGCTGCAGCTGCCGCACCAGCGCCTGGCGCTGGGCGGGGTTCTCCCCGGGCCGGGCCTGGCCCGCCGCCTGCTTGGCCAACGCGTCGACCTGGCCCGCGGCCTGGGTCTGCGCCGTCTGGAACGAGCGTTGCAGGCGCAGCTGCTGCAGGGCCGGATTGGGCAGGAGGGCGAGCGTCACCGCCGCCGCCGCGGCCGCCAGGGCCACCGCCAGCCAGCGGACCGGCACCGGTGCCGGCCCCAGGCCGGCGAGATCGGCGCGATCGGCGAAGGCGGCGGCGTCCGCGCGCTGCCGCGCGTAGAGCCAACCGGCCTCACCGGCGAACTGCAGGGCGGTGGTGAGCCGCTCCCGACCGCCGAGCCGCCGGTCGGCCACCCTGGCCACCTCCTCCCAGGAGGGCCACGAGCGCAGCCAGCCCACCAGGCCCAGGCCCAGGCCGGCGACGGCGCAGGCCACCAGGGCCGGCCAGGCCGGATCCACCGGCCAGCGCCGCTGCAGGAGCTCGAAGGCCAGGGCGAGCAGGGCCGCCAACGCCGCCCCCTGCCCGCCCCGGGCCAGGGCCCGGTCGCGGACCAACCGCTGCCGCACCTGCCGCAGCAACGCCTGGATCCGGGTCATGCTCGGCTCCCCTCGGGCAACTCCGGCGGCTCGGCTGGCTCGGGCTCGGCCTCCTCCCTTCGGGGCACGAGCGGCCGCCAGCCCTGGAGGAGCTGAACCGCGCCGAAGAGGCTCAGGACGATGATCACCAGCTGGACCAGGATCGTCGCCTGCCAGGGCTCCAGGGTGGGGCCGACCTGCACCGGCGGGCCGCCCAGGGCGAACAGGAGCTGGAGCAACCGGCCGATGTGCATGGGCGACCCGCTGGGCTCGTTGATGAGCTGGTTCACGGCGTAGAACGGGTTGGCGAAGAGCAGGGGATGGGCGTCCGGCGGCCCGGCCAGGCTGCCGGTGCGCACGTACGCGGCCACGGTCAGCATCACCCCTCCGACCAGGGTGCCGACCAGCCCGAAGAAGGCGACCCCGTACGCGACCACGGTGGAGGTCAACGTCCGCCGGAAGAGGGCGCTACAGAAGAGCGAGGTCGAGGCCATGGCCAGGGCCGTGGTCACGGTCAGCAGCTGGGTCACCACGAACTGCTGGAAGTCGATCCCACCGAACAGGAAGACGGCGGCGAAGAGGGGCAGCGCAGCCAGGATCAGCAGCAACATGAAGGCCACCGAGGCCACCAGCTTGCCCCAGACGATGCCGAAGGGCGTCACGCGGCTGACCAGGAGCACGTCCAGGGTGCGGCGCTCGCGCTCGCCGCTGATGGCCCCAGCGGCCAGGGCGGGAGCGAACAGGCTGACCAGCGAGAGCTGGATCAGGGCCAGGGCGGTGAACGTGCTCGCCCCGACCTGGGCCGCTCCCACCCGCTGTCCCTGGGGATAGATCGCCGCCAGCACGAAGAAGGCGTAGCCGAAGAGCCCGAGCAACCCCAGGTAGAGGGTGATGACGAAGGGGGCCCGCCAGCTCCGCATCCGCGAGACCCCGTCCTTGACCACCAACGGGTTGTCGAACAGGCGGACCAGCCGTTCGCTCCAGGTCACGGGCTCACCGCTCCACCGCCGTCAGCCGCAGGAAGGCCTCGGAGAGGTCACCGGTGACCCGGGCGAACGACCGCACCCCGACCCCGGCGCTCACCAGGTCGGTGAGCAGCTGCTCATCGGGGAACGCCTCCTCCACCGTCACCTCGAGGCCCTCGTCGACGACCTCCACCGCGATCACGCCCCGGCGGTCCTGGATCAGATCCCGGGCCGCGAGCAGCCTGACCTCCTCCGGCTCGACCAGCTCCACCCGGAGCCGCCGCCCCGCCAGCACCCGTCCGCGCACGTGGTCCATGGGTCCCGCCTCGACCATACGCCCCCGGTCGATGAACCCCACCCAGGTGCACAGCTCCTCCAACTCGGGGAGGATGTGGCTGGAGACGAAGATCGTCTTCCCCATGCGACGCAGCTCCCGGATCAGCTCCCGGATCTCGATCCGGGCCCTGGGGTCCAGGCCCGAGGCCGGCTCATCGAGGAGCAAGACCTCGGGATCGTGCACCAGGGCTCGGGCGAGGCAGAGCCGTTGCTGCATGCCCCGGCTGAGGGTGTCGACCTGGGTGCCCGCCCGGTCCCCGAGGTCGACCAGCTCCAACAGCTCCCGCGCCACCCGACGCCGCCGGTGGCGGGGCACCTCGTGGCAGGCCGCGTAGAACTCCAGGTACTCCTGGGCGGTGAGCCGGTCGTAGACGCCGAAGAAGTCCGGCATGTACCCCACCAGCCGGCGCACCCCGTAGGGATCCTCCGTCACCGGGACGCCCCCGATGGTGGCCACGCCCTCGTCGGGCACGGTCAGCGTGGCCAGGATGCGGATGGTGGTGGTCTTGCCGGCGCCGTTGGGCCCGACGAAGCCGAAGATCTCGCCCCTGGGAACGTTCAGGTCGAGCCCGTCCAGGGCCACCTGCGCCCCGTAACGCTTGCTGAGCCCCTGGACCTCGATCACGACTGACCTCCCTGGTCCACCAGGGACAGATTGGCCTGGTAGGGAAGGGTCTCGTGCACCCGCACCCTGACCACGCCCCCCTGCACCTCACCCGGGTTGAGCGTTACCGGCTGCTGCGAGCGCAGGGGGAGCTGCTGTTTGGGCAGCGGCCGCCAGCTGTGGGTGCCCCAGTCGTACACCTCGACCGACTGCACCGTGGGGTCGGGGCTGTCCACGAACGTGTAGCCGAGCGCCGGCGTGGAGGTCAGCCCGGCCGGCAGCTCGAGGTCGTAGACGTCGACCTGTGAGGTGCCGTCACCGCTCGAGACGCCCGACACCAGCCGGGGACGCGGCGCCATGCCCAGCAGCGAGTCGCTGGACTGCAGCCGCACGGGCTCCACCATCGCGGCCAGGGCCGAGCGGCCCGGGTGCTCCCCGTCCACCAGGACCGAGTCGGAGGCGCCGGTCAGCGCCACCACGGCCAGGTCGCCGGGACGGCCGCTGATCGCCTGGCTGGCCGCCAGGCGGATCACGGCGTCCCTGGTCGACTGGGAGGCGTCCCGCACCGGGACCGGCGCGCCACGGGCGTTGGGCAGGGACCCCAGGTCCTGCTCGAAGGGCGCGTCCACGGAGACGCTGGCGTGGGGGCCGAGGCCGGAGGCCAGCACCACCTGAGGACCGCTGCCGCTGACCAACACCACGTCGCTCAGGGAGCGGGAGGTGTGGTTGACCACCGTTCCCTGGATGCGCCCCTTCTGCAACCGCAGCCGCGCCTCGATGGGCATGGCCTGCCCGGGCTGGTACGAGAACGGGTGTCCCACGGAGAGCGTCTGCAGCCCGCGCATGGCCCAGACCGGGACGTTGCTGAGGAGTACGTCGGGGTGGGAGCCGATCGTGATCAGAGCGCCGCCGCTGCCCTGGGCGAAGGGTCCGGTCATGATCGCCGTGGAGACCAGCGTGTTGGGGGGCAGGCTCAGGTCCACGTCGCCCTTGCGGGGCGCGTAGACGCCGTCGAAGCTGTACGACATCACCGCGCCGTGCGGACCGAGACGGTCCACCTGAACCTCGGTCAGCAGGTAGTCGGAGCCGCGCGACCCGAAGCCCACCACGTAGGCACCGGCGGTGAAGAGCACGGCGATCAGGGGCACCGTGGCCCAGAGCAGGACCCGCCTGCCCAGCGCGCGCAGGAAGAGGTAGGAGAGCACACCCACCAAGAGGACGTAGGCGACCAGCAGAGCGCCGAGCAACCCCACCGGCGGCGAGGAGGCGGCCGGGGTGTCCTGGAGGATCTGCACCAGCTGGTCCGCGCCGCTCGAGTACCCGGGCGCCCATGACCCCGGCCCGGCCACGTTGGGCGCGTTGCCGAAGGTGACGCCGGAGCCGAAGCCGTTGGAGAAGTTGCTCCGACCCGCCCCCTGCACCCCGCTGAAGGCGCGATCGATGGCCTGGGTCCAGGCCAGCCCGGCCAGCTCCACCTGGCTGTCGAAGGGCCCCGAGAACGGGTCGAAGGCCATCTCCACGATGTCGCCGGCACCGTACGGCGCCTCCACCACCAGGGGCAGCCCCTCGGCCGAGGAGAGGACCACGTGCGCTCGGGCGCCGACCGCCCCCGTCACCACCTGGGTCACGGCGTCACTGCTGGTGCCGGAGAGGTCGGCCAACGCGCCCAGGGAGGCCGTGGCCGTGGACTGCGGCTGCATGGGCAGCAGCTCCGAGGGCAGCGGCAACAGGGTACGGCGCCAGGAGGGGCCGCCCGCCTCGATCAGGGTGCCTCCCAGGCCGACGAAGTCCTCCAGCGCCTGGACTTGGGCCTGGCTCAAGGCGGCGCTGTCGAAGTCGTCCAGGATCACGCCCGCGAGACCGCTCAGGTAGACGGCGCTGGTCGGAAACGCCTGGGGGGAGGTGAAGCGGGTGAAGGTGGTGTCCACCCGGCTCGAGGCCCGCATCGGCGCGCTGATCTTCTGGTCGGCCTGGGGGAGGTCGCTGAGGATGCCGATGGCCGAGCTGCCCCGCACGCCGGGGTTGACCGCGGCACGGGCGAGCACCCGCCCGGAGCCGTCGCGCAGCTCCGCCCGATACCCGCCCGGCGAGTCGATGACGTAGACCAGGACCGAGCGCGTGCCCTCCGGCCCCACCTCGACCGGGGTCCGGTAGACGGGATATGCCCCGGTGTCCGACGTCCTGCTGTCCTCCGGGACCAGCAGGACCTCACCCGAGAAGCCGGACTGGCCGGTGTTCTTCACCGTGACCACATAGGGGGTCCAGGTGCCCTGGGAGTTGGTGAGCTGCCAGCGTTGGCTGACCTCCAGCGAGAGCTGGGGAGCGGAGGCGGCGCCCACCATCGCCGGCACGGGCCCGAGGCCACCCAACACCAGCCCGGCGATCAGGGCCACGAGGGCGAACCTCCGGATGCGAGCTGCCGCCGGGCGTGCGGGAGAACGACTCGATCTCATCTGTCCATCCACGGCAACGCCGCGCCGGGCGGCGACACCACACACGTTACCCCAAAGGGGCGCCGGCGAGATCCGGGACCTCGCCCGGCGATCACCCCGACGGGTCGGCGACGCCGCCCCCCGCCGGCGGCCCCGGGCCGCTCACCACCCGCCCGACCTCGGTCAGGATCTCCGCTCGGCCCCGGACCTTGATCGCGGCCGTCAGCTCCGTGAACTGGGCGATCAGGACCTCCCCGGCGTCCAGGCGCTCGGAGTGGTGCGAGCGGGTGTCCCGCCCCCGGGTCAGGCCCATGATGACCACCCCGTCCTCCAGGGCCCTCACCACCACGTAGCGTCCGAGCGTTCCTTCAAGCGCCCGTCCGGGCGTGTCCATTGCGGCCGTTCGCCTTGCCGTTGCCGCCGGCCCCGGACCGGGGCCGGACCGTCTCCAGCCGGGTGACCTCACGCCGGAAGTGCGAGTCCAGGTCCTCCTTCAAGGCGGTGTCCGCCGTCACCCGGAAACGCTCCCCCACCTGCACGGTGACCTCGCTGCCGCTGACCCGGAAGTGGAGCAGCACGTCGCAGTCGCCCTGGTGGCGGGTCAAGAGCGTGACCAGTTCGTCCACGATCTCCGGGCCGCCCTCGGGGACGTCGACATGGACCACCTTCCGGCGCGCCAGCGGGGCGCACTCGGGATCGTCCCAGTTCCACGCCGCCTCCGCGATCAGGATCGCCGACTCCGGCTCCTCTTCCTCGACCTCGAGCTCCTCGTCCTCCAGCGCCGTCGCCGGCGCCGGGCCGCGGCCGCCCCGGGCGCTGTCCACCGTCCCCTGGACGACCAGGATGCGATCGGGCTCGAACAGCTGTCGATACTGCTCGTACACCCGCGGGAACAGGGTGACCTCGACCGTGCCGGTGAGGTCCTCGATCTCGGCGTAGGCCATGATCTGCCCCCGCCTGGTCACCACCCGCCGGAAGGACCGGACCAGGCCACCGATCCGCACCTCTTTGCCGGTCAGCTCCGCGGTGAGCTCGCTGGCCCGGGTGTCGGTCAGCCGCGAGAGCGGCTCCTCGATCCGGTTCAGGGGATGGTCGGAGAGGTAGAGGCCGAGCAGCTCCTTCTCCGCCCGGAGCCGCTCCTCGGGGGACATGGGCTGGGCCCTGATGCCGTAGTCCATCACCTGCTCGGCCTCCTCCACCAGGTCGAGCAGCGAGATCTGTCCTCGCTCGCGGTCGCGGCGGCTGCGCTCAGCCCGCTGCCGGGCGTGCTCCAGGGTGGCCAGGAGCTGGTTGCGCTCGCCGAGCGGGTCGCAGGCGCCGCAGCGGATCAGCGACTCCAGGGCCCGGGCGTTCACCTCCTGCACACCCCCCAGCCGCTCGCAGAGGTCGTCCAGGGAGCGGAACGGGCCCCCCCGCCCCCGCTCGGCCACGATGGCCTCGGCCGCCCCCTTGCCCACGTTCTTGACCGCGGCCAGGCCGAAGCGGATCCCCTCCCCGACGATGGAGAAGTCCACCCCGGACTCGTTGATCGCCGGGGGCAGGACCTCGATCCCCCGCTTCCGACAGTCGACGATGGCCGTGGCCACGTCCTCAGCCTTGCCCTGCATGTGGGTGAGCAGGGAGGTGAGGTACTCGAGCGGGTAGTTGGCCTTGAGGTAGGCGGTCTGGTAGCTGATCACGGCGTAGGCGGCCGAGTGGCTGCGGTTGAAGCCGTACTCGGCGAACTTGGCGATGGACTCGAAGAGCGCCTCGGCCTCGGCCCGCCCGATGCCGTTCCGCACGCAACCGGCAACGAACTTCTCCCGCTGCTGGGCCATCTTGACCTTGTCCTTCTTGCCCATCGCGGAGCGAAGGATGTCGGCTTCGGAGAGGGTGAACCCGGCCAGCTCCCGGGCCGCCATCATCACCTGCTCCTGGTAGATCATCACCCCGTAGGTGTCGCGGAGGATCGACTCCAGGCGGGGGTGCAGGTACTCGATCGGCTCGCGGCCCTGCTTGCGGGCGATGTAGGCGGGGATGTTCTGCATCGGCCCCGGCCGGTAGAGCGCGATCGCCGCCGCCAGGTCCTCGAAGGACTGCGGCCGCATCTCCTGCAGCATCCGGCGCATCCCCGAACCTTCGAGCTGGAACACGCCGTGGGTGTCGGCGGCGCTGATCAGCTCGTAGGTCTTGGGGTCGTCGTAGCCCAGGCGCAGGAGGTCGATCTCGACCCCGTGGCGCTGCCGGACCAGCTCCAGGCAGGTGCTGATGATGTCCAGGTTCTGGAGGCCCAGGAAGTCCATCTTGAGCAGACCGACCTCCTGGACGCCCTTCATGTCGTACTGGGTGATGACCTGTCGGGGCTGGTCGTCCCCGCCGTTCACCGAGCGCGGGCCGTACTGGAGGGGCGCGTAGCGGACCAGCCGGTCGGGCGCGATCACCACCCCGGCGGCGTGCACGCTGGCGTTGCGCGACGCCCCCTCCAGCGAGCGGGCCACGTCGATCAGTCGCTTCAGGTCGTAGGTGCGGCCGTCGGGGCCCACCTGGGGGCCGGCCTCGTAGGCCTGGCGGAACTCCGGGACCTCGTTCAGGGCGTCGTCCAGCGACTTGGACCGACCCTGGTGGACGGGGACCAGCTTGGCCAGCCGGTCGCACTCCTTGAGCGGCACCCCCAGCACCCGACCCACGTCCCGGATGGCGGCCTTGGAGGCCATGGTGGTGAAGGTGATGATCTGCGCCACCCGGTCGGCGCCGTACTTCTCGGCCACGTAGCGGATCACCTTCTCCCGTCCCTCCACCGAGAAGTCGCAGTCGATGTCCGGCATCGACACCCGGTCCTTGTTCAGGAAGCGTTCGAAGATCAGGCCGTGCTGCAGCGGGTCGAGGTTGGTGATGCCGAGCAGGTAGGTGACCAGGCTGCCGGCGGCGCTGCCCCGGCCCGGGCCGGTCACGATGCCGTTCCGGCGGGCGAAGTTGAAGAAGTCCCAGACGATGAGGAAGTAGGAGGAGAACCCAGTCTGCTCGATGACCGCCAGCTCGGTCTCCATGCGCTCCAGCACCGCGGGCGAGGGCCGATCCCCGTAGCGCCAGCGCAGGCCCTCCTCGCAGAGCCGGCGCAGGTACCCGTGAGGGGTCATGCCCTCCGGCACCGGGAAGGGCGGCAGCACCGACCGTCCCAGTTCGATCTCGAGGTCCACCTGCTCGGCCACCTCCAGGGTGCTGGTCAGGGCCTCGGGCAGGTCCGGGAAGAGCTGACGCATCTCCTCCGGGGACTTGAGGAAGAACTCCTGGGTCTCGAACCGCCACCGCTTGGGGTCGTCGTAGCTGGCGCCGGTCTGCAGGCAGAGCAGCACATCGTGCGCCTCGGCCTCCTCCCGGTGCACGTAGTGGAGGTCGTTGGTGGCCACCAGCCGCAGCCCGAACTCCTGGGCCAGGCCGCGCAGGGCCTGGTTGACCTTCTCCTGGTCCTCGATGCCGTGCCGCTGCACCTCCAGCAGATAGCGATCCGGACCGAAGA
>DASRBU010000376.1:0-6532 GCA_035653475.1 Candidatus Dormiibacterota bacterium
CGCCCTCCGGACCTCCTCCAGCGAGGTGCCGGGGAGCACGGCCAGGTGGACCAGGGCCCGGGCCCGAGGGGGCACCCGCCAGGTGTCGTCGCCGGCCTCGACCACGCTCACCCGCAGCCAGGGCCGTCCGTGGCGGGGGTGGGGGCGGCCGAGGACGAGGTGGGTCCGAAGGCGTTCGATCGCCTCCAGGACCGCCTCCAGAGGGCCCGACGACTCCGGCCCGTCCACGTGGCCGCTCGGTCCCCCGGCGCTCAGCTCCAGGTCGACGAAGCCGGCCTGCTCGTCGCAGACGGCGAGCCCCGTCGGCTCCAGGACCAGGACACCGTCGCGGCGGGCGGAGGCGGGCAGGCGGAGGCGGCGGGACCCACGTCCATCGTCTTCTTCATCGGCGGTCACGGCCAGGACCAGCGGCCGGTCGCTGGTCAGGGCGGCCGCCACCGCGGCGGCCAGCTGGCCTTTGGCGTCGACCACGCCCCGGCCGATCAGACGGCCCCGCACTCGACGCAGACGGTAGGGCTCGGGGTGCTCGAACGGCGGCACGGTGTCGGCGTGGGTGCACAGCACCGGGCCGCCCCGCCCCCGAACCGCCAGCAGGTTGGGCCGTCCCGGGGCGACCGGCTGGAGACGGACACGGAAGCCGGCCGAGGCCAGGAGGTCGGCCAGCAGGCGCTGGAGCGCCTCCTCGCCCCGGTCCGAGGGGATCGCCACCAGGCGCTCCAGGATCGCGACCGGGTCGGGCCGGCTGACCCGAGTCCCGTCCCCGCCCTCCGGCCTCACCTCACCCGGTTCCCACCGCCCGGCCCGAGGCTTCGACGGCCGCCGGCCCCGGCGCACGTCCGGGTCGGGGCCGGCCGCGCCCCGACCCGGCCACGGGAACCGCAGGCACGGTCGCGAAGGGCATCACCGCTCGATCGGCCGAGCCGGGGGAACCCCGGCCGCGGGTCGTGGGCCTGGTCCTTCCGGAAGCGGGATGACGACGACACCCCGCAGGGGCCCCGATCACCCCGGCGGCAGGTGGTCACGCCGTGGTGCGGCCGGTGGCCGCAACCGGTGTGGTCCAGGCAGCCCAACGTTCCTCCACCATACGATCCCGCTCGCCGACGGGAAGCGCTGGGACCGGCTCCCGAACCGCGTCGCCAGGTCGCCGCCGCCACCCCCGGTCCGCCGTCCCGGCACCGAGCCGGTGCCACCTCGTCACCCCGGGCACGGCCGACCCGAGCCTCGGGGTAGCGGTCGGGCCGGAGCGGACCTCCACCCCGACGCCGCCGGTGGTGAGGCACCGGACCGAGGAGCCGGAGCGGTGGCGGGGCCGGCCTCCCGAGAGCGGAATGGCAGGCGGAGGTCGAACCGGTCGGGGCAGCCGACCCGGGCTCGGATCGAGCCGGCTGGTGGGCGGCGCAGGGATCGAACCTACGACCTCCAGCATGTCAAGCTGGCGCTCTCCCGACTGAGCTAGCCGCCCGGCCGGCTGCCTATTCTACTGGCCATGCCCTCCGCCGCCGGCCCCGCGCGCAGGTGCGGCCGGCGTGGTGGCCACGGTTCCGGGCCCGGAGGAGCGCCCGGTCCTGGGTCCTCGTCCCACTGGCGTCGGAACCTGGCGGCGCTCTGGTTCGCCGAGTTCACGGCCATCTTCGGCTTCTCGTTCGCCTTCCCCTTCCTGCCCGTCTACCTGGGCCAGCTGGGGGTTCACGACCCGGCGAGGTTGGCCCTCTGGAGCGGTCTCGCCGGGGGCGCGTCCGGGCTCACCATGGCCGTCATGAGCCCTATCTGGGGTTGGCTCGCCGACCGTCGTGGGCGTAAGCCCATGCTGGTCCGGGCCATGATCGGCGGGGCCGTGGCCGTGGGCCTGATCGGTTTCGCCCGCAGCCCCACCGAGGTGGTGGGGTTGCGCCTGCTCCAGGGGGCGACCTCGGGCACCATCGCCGCCGCCACCGCCCTGGCCGCCGCCGGCACCCCGCGGGCGCGGGTGGCGTGGGCGCTCGGCCTGCTCACCTCCGCGGTCGCCCTCGGCAACGCGCTGGGCCCGTCCCTCGGTGGCCTGGCGGCCTCGCTCTTCGGGCTGCGCCCGATCTTCTGGGCCGGCGGGGCGCTCCTGCTCGCCGCCACCCTCCCGGTCGTGGTGGTGGTGCGGGAGGCGCCCACCGCCCGACCCGAGGACGCCGGACCCATCCACGCCGGTCCCAGCCCAACCGCGTCGCACGTCGTGACCGCGGTGGCGGCCCTGATCGTCGCCCAGGGGCTGCTCCAGATCGCCAACAGCGGGTACCAGCCGCTGGTGACCCTGCGGCTGCTCGAACAGCTGCCCTCGCGGGTGGAGTTGATCACCGGCGTCACCTTCGCCATCGCCGGTCTGGCCAGCGCGGTCGCCTCGGCGCTCTGCTCGCGCTTCACCGGCCGCTTCGGCTACCGCCGGACCGCCCTGATCGGGGCCGTCCTCCTGGCCGGAGCGGAGCTGCTCGGCGCCCGGGGCCCGGGGCCGGGAGCGGTGGTCGCCGGAGCGACGGTGGCCGGCGCCTTCTACGGGGGCGTCGCGCCGACCCTGTCGAGTATGATCGGCCTCGAGGCCCCGTCCCGCGTCCAGGCGCGCGTCTTCGGCATCGCCGCCAGCGCGACCTCGATCGGGTTCGCCCTGGGCCCGCTCGGCGGCGGGCTCCTGGCCTCGCGGCTGGGAGTCCCCACAGCGATGTCCCTGTGCGCGAGCGCGGCCCTCCTGCTGTCGCTCGTCCTGGCTCTCGGGGCGCGCGAGCCCTCGCGCTGACGCGGTCAGGCGGGGGCATCCTGCGAGAATGCGAAGCGCATGTCGACGAAGACCTCCACCCTGATCCCGGTACTGGCGGTGGCGCTGCTGGCCGGCGCCTGCGCCTATCCGGAGGTCAGCGCCAGCCGGGCTCCGGCGGCCACCGTCAGCCAGACCACGCCCACCCCGACCCCGGGAGCCGGGTTCTCGTTCTCGGAGGGGCAGGGCAAGACCCCGATCACCTTCCCGGACGGTCTCAAGATGATCGACCTGCAGACGGGAACCGGTCCCATCGTCCCGGCCGGCTCCACGGTCGAGGTGCTCTACGCCGGCTGGCTCAGCAACGGCACCGAGTTCGACGCCAGCAGCCGGCACGGCAACCAGCCCCTCTGCGCCATCCTCCAGACCGGCGCCTCCGCCAGCGGCAACTGCACGGGCGTGATCCAGGGCTGGGTCGAGGGCATCCCCGGCATGCACGTGGGGGGGCGCCGCAAGCTGATCATCCCTCCGGACCTCGGCTACGGCTCCCAGGGCTCGCCGCCCACCATCCCCGGCAACGCCACCCTGGTCTTCATCGTGCAGGTGGTGCGGATCGTGGCCGCGCCCACGCCCACGCCATGAGGCACGAGGACCGGCACCGGGACTGGCCGGAGGCCGGGCACGGCGGCCAGGACCGGCTCGACGGCCTCCCGCTCTTCCCGCCCTTGCCGGGCGGCCGCGTCCTGGTGCCGAACGTCCGCAGCCTGGCCCGACTGGTGGCCGGGATCCGCACCGGCGTGCTGTCCGCCCGGACGCCGGCCCTGTCCGCCATGGTCGTCTTCCTGGACCGAGAGCCGATCGACGGGCTGGCGATTCGGTCCGGTCACCGGGTGACCGGCCCCGAGGCCCTGGACGACCTGGCCGAGGTGCCCATCGACCGTATCTCCCTGACCGAGGTCCGGCCCGAGCTGGCCCTGGCGGTGGGCAGCTACTTCCTCCCCACCGAGATCCGCGATCTACCGGCCAGGGTGTTGATCCCAGAGGCGTTCGTGCGCAGCCTGGGAAAGCCGGGGCAACGGGGATGCGTCCTGGTCAGCTCCCCCAGCTCCCTGGGCTTCGTCTTCTTCAGCGGCGACCAGGTCCAGTGCGCCTACCGCCAGGAGGACCAGGACATCGGCGGCCTCCAGCGGGTGGCCGAGCTGTTCGACCACCCGGAGGCACGGGTGTCGGTGCGGGTCGGGACCCTGCCCGGTGACTTCCCACTCGCCGCCACGGTGGCGGCCCTGCCCTTCTCGGCCCCCCGGCCGGCTCCGGCCGGCGGCACGCCGGAGGCCGACCACGCCTCCGGCCACGCCGACCACGGCGACCGCAGCGGCGCTTCCGCCGTCGGCTGGGGAGAGGCGGAGCCGCGCTGGAGCCCCGACTGGGAGACGGACCCCTCCTCCCAGCCCGTCCGCGCGGCCGGCCCGGCCTGGGACCAGGACCCCTCCCCGGCCCGTCCGGCCCCCCCGGGACCGCCCCCCGGTGACCGGTCCGGACCGCGCCGGGACGGCGCCCCCGACCTGGTGGAGGCGGCGGTGGAGGAGCTGAGGGCGATCCTCGGGCCCCAGGCGGCGCGGTTCGAGGACGTCTTCCGCGAGGCCGAGCCCACCGTCGAGGGGTTGCGGGCGGCGGCCGAGTCGCTCCGCGGGCGGCGTGTCCGGCTGGTCAGCCCGGCCACGCTGGAGCTGGTGGCGGACCGCCTGCTGGTCCTCCTGGGTCGTCTGGAGTGCTGACCGACGCCGGCCGCCGTCAGCGCCGGCTCAGCCTTCGAGCAGCGTCCGCGCCACGGCCAGCGCCAGCTCGACGTAGGCCCGGCGCAGCTCCGGCTCTACGGCTGCCAGCCCCCCGGCGACGGCCGGCGAAGGCTCGTCCTGAGGGATGTCGACCACCGCGGCCACCCGCTGCCGGATCACGTCCAGGGTCGCCCTCGCCGCCGGCTCCTCGGGACCGTCCGGCGACGAGCCCAACCGGACGACGATCACGGGCACGGACGGGACCCCGGCGCGCTCGTCACCGGCCACCGGCGGCGCCTCGAGACAGTCCAGGATTCCCTCCAGGTCCTCCCGGTCATCGCTGGCGAGGAGCAGGAGGAGGTCCGAGACCGAGGTCCACGCCGCGTACAGGGCCGCCTCCCCCGAGGTGAAGGCCGGGATTCGGTCGGGGAGGTCCACCACGGACAGGCAGTGCAGCTGGCGCAGGCGCGAGGCGAGGCGCTCGATCCGGGCGCGGGTGTGGCCGCTCTCCGCACCCGGCCGCTCGGGATAGAGCACCAGCGCCGGTGAGCGAGGCCAGGTCACGATCGGCCACCGGCGCCCGGACTCCGCGTCGGCCATGATCTCGCTGACGGTGCGCGCCGGTCCGCTCAGACCGAGACGCCGCCACCGACCGGCCTCGCCCGTCTGCTCCAGCAGCGCCACGTACCACCCGCTCTCCTGCACCGCCTCGCCGTAGACCAAGCCCAGCGCGGTCGCGACCGTCGTCGTCCCGATCCCGCCGGCGGGCGAGGTCACGCCCACGATCCTTCCCGTGTGGTGGGCCAGGGCCAGCTCCGCCAGCTCACGAGAGATCGCGGGCCACGCCGCCGGAGCGCCGTGATCCGACCCTCCCGGCGAGCGCGGCGACCCTCGCCACCCCTCTCGATCGCGACCGTCGTGGACATCGGTGGCCGGCCGGTCTCCGAAGGCCGCGCCCGTCCAGGGCCCGGAGATCTCGGAGGGGAGGTCGGGGGAGCGGCCCGACCGTGCCGCCTCCCGATGGCCACCGGCGGCGAGCACACCCAGGCGAACGCTGGCTGGATGGAGGTCGGGAGGCGCGCCGGCGGGCTCGACCGGCACCTCCTCTCCCTGCTCGAACCACTCCGGATGGCAGCGCATGGCGTGCGCGGTGATGGCCCGGGCGTCGCTCGTCACCAGGGCCCGGGCGTTGCTCGCCCGGGCGTAGAGGCCGAGATCCTCCTCCCGCCCCACGCCGACCACCACCTCGGCGTCCAGCACCGGCACCCAGTCCTCCAGGCCCGGCTCGTGTCGCATCATGAGCACGGGGAGGGCCCCCGGAGGGACGTTGGCCTCCCACCACACGTCCAGCGTCCGCGAGACCTCACCCACCGTGGTGATGAAGGCCAGGCCGGCCACCGGCGGCTTCAGGCAGACCACCGGCCCGGGGGGAGAGGAGGAGAGGTGGGCGCCGAGGACGGCCAGCGCCTCCTCCGCCTCCAGGCCAGGATACAGCGGGATGAAGGCGCGGCCCGTGAACCGCTCCCGCACCGTCATCCGCCCTCACCCGGCCTGCTGAACGGTCCCGAGGAGGAGAGGACCGGAGACCAGGACGCCTTCACCCGGACTCACCCCAACCCTGATCCCGGCCTGGGAGCGCGGCCCTTCAGCTCGACGGGCCCGGAGCCCCAGCCCTGCCCGCGGCGGCGGTGGCGGGCGCTGGTTGGGGTTCCTGGCGCAGGTCGCGCAGGGGCATGAAGGAGCGCACGGGGGGGACGCGCTCGAAGTTGTAGGGGGGCGGGGGCGAGGTGGTGGCCCACTCCAGGGTGTTGCCCCCCCAGGGGTCGTCCCCGGCCGGCTCCCCGTGCTTCCAGCTGTGGATCAGGTTGTAGAGGAAGATCAGCACCGAGACCGCGACCAAAAAGGAGGCCACGGTGATGATCAGGTTGGTGGTGCCCCAGCCCTCCTCGCCGAAGCCCCCCGGGTAGGTGTAGATGCGCCGGGGCATGCCCTCCAGGCCCAGGGTGTGCATGACCAGGAAGGTGGCGTTGAAGCCGATGAA
>DASRBU010000377.1:0-4784 GCA_035653475.1 Candidatus Dormiibacterota bacterium
GTCGGGGGTCGCCGGCGAACCGATCCGGCACGCGCCGGACACCAGGCCGTATCCTTACTGAGTCAGTCATGGCGTCAGGGGCCCGTGATTGTGTCGCGCTGTGTCCCTCGAACATGCTGGTACGTCGGAGCGAGCCCTTTCGGAGATTGGCGAGCATCCAGCCGCCACGTATGGATGTGTGCGCACCGCTGAGGCTGAGATGGGATGGTCGGGTAACGCGTGCGAGGTGAGCACGCGTCGCACGCACAGCCAGGACAAGGAGGATCGAGAGTGCTGCCGGTCAGTAATCACCAGCGGGCACCCAAGCGACTCAGGATCGAGGACGTCCGCCGGGTGCTAGGCGACGCCGAGACCAGCCGGTTGGTCGAGGTGATCCAGGGAAGGCCGGCGCGACGTCGCCGGACGATCTCGGTGGAGCAACTGCAGCGAGCGAGGCACGTGCTGTTCGGCAAGAGCGAGGACGACGAGGCCTGGACGGAGGCGCTCCCCGTGCTCCGGGAGTACTTGAACGGCCACAGTCAAACTCGCAAGGCGATGATTCGCTGGATCGACCGGGAACTCGAGGACGCGCTCCTCGGAGTCTGAACCGGACCCTTCTCGCTCGCGAACCGGTGGGGCGTCGGCTCTGCACCGAACGCCCCACGCCACGCTCTCCTCTCAGGAGGCGGCGGCGCCCGCCGCCTCGCCGACCGGGGTGAAGGTCAGCTCGCCCTCGCGCGCGTCCACTTCGACCGTGTCGCCCTCGCCGAACTCGCCGCGTAGCAGCCGCATGGCGAGTTCGTCCTGGATCAGGCGCTGGATCGTCCGCTTGAGCGGCCGCGCTCCGTAGACCGGGTCCCAGCCACGCTGCGCCAGCAGCTCCCGGGCCGTCTCGGTGACCTGGAGGCCGATCTTGCGCTCGGCCAGCCGGCGCTGCAGCCGTGCCAGCTGGATGTCCACGACGGCCTTCAACTGCTCCTCGGTCAGCGGGTGGAACACGATGATGTCGTCGACCCGGTTGAGGAACTCGGGCCGGAAGCTCTGCCGCAGCACCTCGAACACGGCCTCCCGCACCTCCGACCAGGGTCGCCGTCCGTACGTCTCCTGGATCAGCTGGCTGCCGAGGTTCGAGGTCATGATCAGCACCGTGTTGCGGAAGTCCACGGTGCGCCCCTGGCCGTCGGTCAGCCGGCCGTCGTCGAGCAGCTGCAGCAGGACGTTGAAGACGTCCGGATGCGCCTTCTCGATCTCGTCCAGGAGGATGACCGAGAACGGACGCCGCCGTACCGCCTCGGTGAGCTGACCGCCCTCCTCGTAGCCGACGTAGCCCGGCGGGGCCCCGAGCATGCGGGCCACCGTGTGCTTCTCCTGGTACTCGGACATGTCGAGTCTGACCAGAGCCTGTTCGTCGTCGAACAGGAACTCGGCCAGGGCTCGGGCCAGCTCCGTCTTCCCGACCCCGGTCGGTCCCAGGAAGATGAACGAGCCCACGGGTCGATTGGGGTCCGACAGGCCCGAGCGCGAACGGCGGACCGCGTTGGCCACCGCCTCGATGGCCTCGTCCTGACCCACCACCCGCTCGTGCAGCCGCTCCTCCATGTGGATCAGCTTTTGGATCTCGCCCTCCATCAGACGCGAGACGGGGATGCCGGTCCACTTGGAGACGATCTGGGCGATGTCGTCTTCGTCGACCTCTTCCTTGAGGAGCGCTCCGGAGCGCTGGATCTCGGCCAGCTCCGCCCTGGCCTGGTCCAGCTGCCGCTCCAGCTCCACCGACTCGCCGTAGCGCAACCGGGCCGCGCGCTCGAAGTCGGCCGCGCGCTCGGCCACCTCCGCCTCGTGCCGGACCTCCTCGATGCGCGCCTTCAGCGTGCGGATGCGTCCGATGACCTCCTTCTCACGCTCCCAGCGGGCGCGCAGCGCGTTGCGCTCCTCGCTGAGCGAGGCCAGGGTACGCTCCAGGGCGGCCAGTCGCTCTCGAGAGGCCGCGTCCTGCTCCTTGCGTAGGGCCTGACGCTCGATCTCCAGCTGCCGGATCTGTCGCTCGATCTCGTCCAACTCCACCGGCATGGAGTCGATCTCCATGCGCAGCCGGGCCGCGGCCTCGTCCACCAGGTCGATGGCCTTGTCAGGCAGGAAGCGGTCGCTGATGTACCGGTTGGAGAGGACCGCCGCCGCCACCAGCGCGGAGTCCTTGATGCGCACCCCGTGGTGCACCTCGTAGCGCTCGCGCAGGCCACGCAGGATGGAGATGGTGTCCTCCACGCTGGGCTGGTCCACGAACACCGGCTGGAAGCGCCGCTCCAGGGCCGCGTCTTTCTCGATGTGCTTGCGGTACTCGTCCAGGGTAGTGGCGCCGATGGCGCGCAGCTCGCCCCGGGCCAGGGCCGGCTTGAGCAGGTTGGCGGCGTCGATCGCGCCCTCCGCCGCGCCCGCCCCCACCAGCGTGTGCAGCTCGTCGATGAACAGGATGATCTGGCCGTCGCTGGAGGTGATCTCCTTGAGCACCGCCTTGAGCCGGTCCTCGAACTCGCCCCGGAACTTGGTGCCGGCCACCAGCGCGCCCAGGTCCAGCGCGATCACCCGCTTGTGCTTCAGCCCCTCGGGCACGTCTCCGGCGGCGATGCGCTGGGCCAGGCCCTCGGCGATCGCGGTCTTGCCCACGCCCGGGTCCCCGATCAGGACCGGGTTGTTCTTGGTCCGCCGCGACAGCACCTGGATGACCCGCCGGATCTCCTCGTCGCGACCGATCACCGGGTCCAGCTTTCCCTGGGCCGCGAGCTGGGTGAGGTCCCGTCCGTAGCGCTCCAGCGCCTGGTACTTGGACTCCGGGTTGGGGTCGGTCACGCGCTGGTTGCCGCGAACCTTGCGCAGGGCCTCCAGCAGGGCGGCGTGGGTGACCCCCTCCCGCCTCAGGGCCGGCCGCTCGGCCAGCGCCAGCAGCAGGTGCTCGGTGGAGAGGTACTCGTCCTTGAGCCGGCCCGCCTCCCGCTCGGCCTGCTCCAGGGCGCTCTCCAGGTCGGCGGTGAGGTAGGGCTGCACCGCCCCCCGGACCCTGGGGAACCGCTCCACCTCGGACACCAGCGCGGCCTCCAGGGCCGGCAGCGACGCACCCGCCGCCTCCAGCAGCGGGCGGGCGATGCCCTCGCTCTCGCGCACCAGGGCGAGCAAGAGATGCTCCGGCTCGACGGCCTGCTGCCCGTGCTCGCGGGCCATCCCCACGGCGCGCTGCAGAGCTTCTTGTGCGTTCTCGGTGAGTCGATCCAATCGCATGTGCACCCTCTTGATTCCCCGTCGGCCACCATTTCAACCATGCCCGAGCTGCCCGAGCTGGAGGCGCTGCGCATCAGCCTGGGCCCCCGACTCGAGGGACGCCTGGTGACGGCGGCCGAGGTGACCCCCCGGCGGGCGCACCTGCTCCGCTACCCCCCCGAGAGCTTCACCCACGAACTCCCCTACCGGAGGTTCGCCCGCACCTGGCGGCGAGGCAAGCACCTGCTCTTCGACCTGGAGCTGGCCGGGGGCGGCGACCTCCGCCACCTGGTGATCAATCCCATGCTGGGGGGCCGCCTCGACCTCGCCGAGGCCGACCGTCCCCCACCGACCAGCCTGGTCTTCAGCCTGCGGCTGGCGGGTGGCCAGGAGCTTCGCTTCCTCGACACCGCCACCATGTCGCGGATCTACTGGACGCCGGACCCGGCCCGCGACGTGCCGGCCTGGACCTCGCTGGGGCCGGAGGCCGACCGTCTGCCCGAACTCGGGCTGGAGGGCTTCCGCCGGCGCCTCCGCCGGTACCGGGACGAGCTCAAGGACCTGCTCCGCAACCAGTCCTTCCTGGCCGGGCTCGGGAACGCCTACTCGGACGAGATCCTGTGGGAGGCGCGCTTGCTCCCCCTGCGGCGCCGCCCCGGCCTCTCCGCCGGGGAGGAGGAGGCCCTCTTCAGGGCCATCCAGGTCGTCCTCGAGCGCTCCCTCCGGGCCATCCTCGCCAACCCCGACTACCGGGAATCGAAGCAGGATCGCGGCTTCATGAACGTTCACGGCAAGGGCGGCCGGCCCTGCCCTCGCTGCGGCCATCGGATCAGCCAGCTGGGATCGGGCAGGGGCCCGGGCCGGGAGCCCTTCAACTTCTGCCGGGGCTGCCAGCGGTAGGGGCAGCCCCGCCCCGGCGGCGATCCCCGGACGCGACCCGGAGGTGGGGCGTGGCCCATCCCGGACCGGACGCTCGCGCCTGGTCCCCGGCATGCCCTCGCCTCGACCCGTGCCCCGGGACGCACGCGCAGGTGGGGGCCGGACGGCCACCGCCGGCGTTCCCGCCTCACCCCGCCCTCCAGCGGCCTCCAGGGCCCACACTGTTAAGGAGAGCGGAGATGCGAGAGCGGGCCGGCCGAGCCGGCGAGGAGATGGCGGAGGTGCGGATGGCTGAGCGCACGTCGGAGCGCATCCCGGAGCGGGTGGCGGCTCCTGAAGCCGACCTCGACGAGACCGAGCTGCGGGCCTGTCTCGCGCACTTCGCCAGCGGCGTCACCGTCGTCACCTACGACGCCCCGCAGGGCCCGCGGGGCATCACCGTCAACGCCTTCACCTCCGTCTCGCTGAGGCCCCCCCTGGTCCTGGTCTCGGTGGCGCGCAGCTCGCGCAGCCACGACATCCTGGCCGGCCGCCCCTTCACCGTCAACATCCTGAGACCGGAGCAGGAGGCCATCGCCCGCCACTTCGCCAGCGGCGGCGACGACCACTCCCACATGCCCTGGTGCCGGGGCGGCGTGGGGCCCCGCCTCTCCGGCGTGCTCGCCTACCTGGAG
>DASRBU010000378.1:0-4145 GCA_035653475.1 Candidatus Dormiibacterota bacterium
CCGGCGTTGCGGGCCGCGGCCGGACCCCGCGGCGCCGGCAGCCGCACCATCCGGGCGGGTCCCGACCACGGCGGCTCGCGGGAGCCGTCGTCCACCACCACCACCTCCAGGCGGTCGGACGGGTAGCGCAGCCGGCGCAGCGAGGCGAGGCAGGTGGCGAGCTGCCGGGGACGGTCCCGCACTGGCACCACCACGGTGACCTTCGGCCAGGATTCCGGTACCGGGCGCATCTCGATCAGTCCGAGGAAGGCGAGGTGGTGCAGCAGCCCCACCTCCTCTCGGGAGGGGGTCAGCGTTCGCCCCTCCCTCACCGCCTCGAGCAGGCGGGCGCCGGCCTCGCCCAGCTCGACCGCGGCCGGCGGGCGCTCGCGGAGCAGCAGGGACCGCCCCCGGCGCCGCTCCAGCCGTGTCCCCGGCGAGAGCCGGCAGCGGAAGGCGGCCCGGCGCTCGAAGAGCCGCTCCGGCCCCGGGGGCCCGGTCCCGTCCCCGCCCGGCGTCGGGCGCCGGTCCCCGCTCATCGCCGCCCCGGGCGCTGGCCGCGCCGCCCCGCCGCCCGGAGCCCGCTCAGCGCAGCGGCACCGGACGCAGCGGCCGGGGCCTGAGCGGGAGCGGGACGACGGTGCTCCAGGGGCCGCTCTCGGGCTCGAACACGCACTCCGGGTCGGGGTCGTCGAACGAGGCGCCGGTGAAGTGCTTGGCCGCCATGCAGCCGCCGTGGCAGCGGCCGTAGGCGCCGCAGCTCGGGCAACGCCCCCCCACCTCCTGGGACCGCAGGCGCCGGAAGAGCGGCGAGTCCCGCCAGATGGCGGCGAAGGAGCGCTCCCGGACGTTCCCGGCCCGGAACTCCGGGGCCAGCACGAAGGGGCAGGCGTAGACGTCGCCCCGAGGATCGACGCAGCAGACGATGCGCCCGGCGCCGCACAGGTTGAGGCCGTCGAGAGGCGCCCCCAGCGCCGACAGGTGGAAGAAGGAGTCCCCGGTGAGGACGTCGGGATGCGAGCGCAGCCAGGCGTAGAGCCGCCGGTTCTGCTCCTGGGTGAGCTTGAGGGCGTGCCAGACCATGGCCCCGCGCCCGGAGGGGCGCAGCCGGGTCACCCGCAGCTGCCCGCCCATGCCGGTCACCAGCTCGTAGAGGGCGTCGAGCTGGTCGAAGCTGCGCCGGGTGACGACGTGGTTGACCTTGAACCGGAAGCCCTCGGCGGCCAGCAGCTCCATCGCTCGCCGGGCGTGGACGAACGTCCCCCCGCCCCGGATGGCGTCGTTGACCTCGGGCGAAGCGCCGTCGAGCGAGATCTGCACGTCGAGGTAGTCGGTGGAGGCGATCCAGCGCGCGGTGGCCCGGTCCAGCAGGGTGCCGTTGGTGCTGAACTTGACCCCGATGTGGCGCTGGAGGGCGTGCTCCATCAGCTCGAAGAAGTCGGGCCGGGTGAGCGGCTCCCCGCCGCCCACGTTGATGTAGAACACCTGCATCGCCGCCCATTCGTCGATCAGGGCCCTGGCCTCGGCCGTGGTCAGCTCGTCGGGAGCCCGTTTGCCGGACGAGGAGAGGCAGTGCACGCAGGCGAGGTTGCAGGCGTAGGTGACCTCCCAGGTGAGGCAGATGGGGGCCGACAGGCCCTGGCGGAGCGTCTCATACGACGACATGGACGATCCCCTTGCGCCGGAGGCCTTCGAGCACGGTCATCAGCCGGGGCAACGCCTCCTCCTGCAGCTCCCCGCGCTCGATCAGCTCGTCCGCGATCTCGCCCAGCGGCCGCCCACCGTCCGAGCTGACGAAGGGCAGGAGCCGCCGGTCGATGAACAGCAGCTGGCGATCACGATAGCTGTAGGCGAGGGCGCCGAAGCGCTCCCGCCGCAGCGCCACCGCCTCGTCCAGACGGATGCGGTCGCTTCGTCTCACGCGCCCCCGGGCTCAGTAGACGCCACACATCCCGTCGATGGTGACCTCGCGGACCAGGAGCCGGCCCAGCTCCTGGTCGCTCAGCTCGGCGCCGTAGTCGGGCTCGTCCTGGTCCTCCGGGACGAGGATCATCGCCTCTGGAGCCGGCCGGGCGACCGGGGTCCCCTCCCTCCTCGGGTGGCTCTCGGTGATCATGGGGTCAGTCTAAATCGCCCATGAGGTCCGCGTGCGCGCAGCCCGAGCTGGTCCTGGGGGGCCGCACGGCCCTGGTCACGGGCGCGGCCCGGGGCCAGGGCCGTGCCCACGCCGTGGCCCTGGCCCGGGCCGGTGCCGACGTCCTCGCCTGCGACCTCTGCCGCCAGGTGAGCAGCGTTCCCTACCCGCTCGCCACCCCCGAGGAGCTGGAGGAGACCGCCCGGCTGGTTCGGGCCGAGGGCCGGCGTTGCCTCACCCGGCGGGTCGACGCGGCCGACCCGGAGGGGATGCGGCGGGTGGTGGGCGAGGCGGAGTCCGAGCTGGGGGGGATCGATGTGGTCTGCGCCAACGCTGGCGTGATCAGCTTCGGCCGTGCCTGGGAGCTGAGCGAGGGGCAGTGGGACGACGTGATCCGCGTCAACCTCAAAGGGGCGTGGGCCACCTGCCGGGCCGTGGTCCCGGGCATGATCGAGCGGGGGCGGGGGGGCAGCATCGTGCTCGTCTCCTCCGCGGCCGGCCTGCGCGGCTATCCCGGCATCTCGCACTACGTCGCCGCCAAGCACGGGCTGGTGGGGTTCATGCGCTCGCTGGCGATCGAGCTGGCGCCGCACGGCATCCGGGTCAACTGCGTGCTCCCGGGCGGGGTCCGGACCCCCATGGGGACCGCGGAGGCCATGGGCAGGTGGCTGGAGGCGGAGCCGGAGGCGGCTCGGGCCCTGACCGCGCTGCTGGCCGTGGACCTGGTCGAGCCGGAGGACGTGAGCGCGGCCGTGGTCTGGCTGGCCTCCGAGGCCGCCCGTCGGGTGACCGGGGTGGCGCTACCGATCGACGCCGGCGTGCAGCTACGCTGAGCTCGCGCCCACCGGTCGGGAGGGCGAAGCCCTATGCTGTCGCCGTGGCCGCGGGACAAGTGACGACGGGGACGTCGCCGGGGGCGCACCGGTGGCCAAGCTGCTGATCGAGCTGCTCCTCGCCATCTTCCTGCACCCGGTCGCCTTCGTGCTCTGCCTGATCAACATCCTGGGCCGCGGCGACCTGACCGGGCTGCAGAAGCTGGTCTGGGCGATCGTCTGCCTGGTCTGGGGCGTCGGCCCCATCCTCTACCTGATCCTGGGCAACGGGGCCATGTGGTGATCGCGGCCGGGGCGGCCACGTCGTCGAGTGGTCACCGTGCCTCGGGCACCGGCTCGGCCGGGATGGCCACCCGCCGTCCCTGCCCCGGGCCTCCCGGTGGCCACGGCCGGGCGTCGAGGCCGGCTACCCGGACGGCGTCGGGTCGGCGGGCCAGCTCCTCGGGGCCGAGGAGGACGGCCGATCAGCACTCGGGTCCCCTCCATCACCTCGGGCGTGGGCACCGTCTGTGCTGGGGCGCCGGGGCGATCACGGGCGCGGGGGCGGGTGCACGAACGGTCGCCCTGCTCGTGGGTTCCTGAACCGTGCCCCGCCGAGACCCCGCGAGAGAGATGAGCGCGCCCGCGGCGGGCCTCGCCTCCCGGCCGCCGCCGGCGCGATTCGGGTTCAGGGCGACCCGAGTCGGTCGAGGCTGGCCTGCAGCTTGCGCAAGAGACGTGCCAGCTCCACCACCTCCTCGCGACTCAGACCGGACAGCAGCCGCCGCTGGCTCTCGGCGTTGGCCGCCACGGCCGCGTCGACCAGCTCCTCACCCTGCCCGGTCAGCTCGACCAGGACCCCGCGGCGATCGTCGGGATCGGGTACCCGCCTCACCAGCCCTCGCCGCTCGAGCCGGTCGAGGCGGCTGGTGATGCCGGCCGAGGACAGCATCAGGACCTTCAGCAGACGGCCGGGCGAGAGCCGGCCCGGGGGAGCGGTGACGCGGAGCGCGCTCAGCACGCCCACGTCGCCTCGGTTCAGGCCGTAGCGGCCGAAGACCTCCTCCTGCCACCGGCCCATGAGCAGGGCGATCCTGCCGATCCGATCGACCACCTCGGAGGCCTCGGCGTCGAACTCGGGGCGGAGCGTGGACCAGCGCTCCAGCACCCGGTCCGTCCAGTCCGTGCTCACGAATCGAGAGTATAGGGAATGGGTTGCT
>DASRBU010000379.1:0-3382 GCA_035653475.1 Candidatus Dormiibacterota bacterium
ACCGATCCCTACGGGCCGATGAACGCGGGCTCGCTGCGCCCGATCCGGATCACCGCCCCCGAGGGCTGCTTCCTCAACCCCCGGCGTCCGGCCGGCGGCGGCCCCCGGGCCGCCATCTGCTCCCGCGTCTTCGAGGTCGTCCTGGGGGCGCTGGCCCCGGCCCTGCCCGAGGCGGTGACCGCCGCCAACAGCCACTTCTGCAACGCCACCTTCGGGGCCGTCGACCCGCGCAGCGGCCGCCGCTTCGTCGGCTACGAGCTGATCCACGGCGGCACCGGGGCCCGCGCCACCCGGGACGGCTGCGACGGCATGTCCTCGCCCTACAACGCCGCCAACATCCCGGTCGAGGCGGTGGAGCAGAGCACCCCGGTGATCGTGGAGCGCTTCGAGTACCTGACCGACTCGGGCGGGGCCGGGCGCCACCGGGGCGGCCTCGGCATCCGCCGCGACGTCCGCATCCTGGGCGAGCAGATCAAGTTCACCAACCTCTCCGAGCGGCACCGCTTCCCGCCCTTCGGGCTCTTCGGCGGCCGTCCCGGGGCGCTCGGCCGCACCGTCGTCAACCCCGATACCGAGGGCGCCTACGAGATCGGGGGCAAGGCCTCGGTCGACCTCCGCCATGGGGACGTGGTCAGCTTCCGGCTGGCCGGCGGGGGCGGCTACGGCGACCCCCGGGAGCGGGACCGGGAGCTGGTCCGCCGCGACGTCCGCCTGGGCTACGTCTCCCCGGCTCAGGCGCTCGAGGTCTACGGCCTCGCCCCCGAGGAGCTGCCCGATGACCGGTGAGCGGCGGCCGATCCGGATCGTGATCGCCAAGCCCGGCCTGGACGGCCACGACCGGGGCGCCAAGGTGGTGGCCAAGGCCCTGCGCGAGGCGGGCATGGAGGTGATCTACACCGGCCGCCACCAGACCGTGGACGCCATCGCCGCCGCCGTCCTCCAGGAGGACGCCGACGCCTGCGGCCTCTCCGTCTTGAGCGGCGCCCACCTCGACTACTGCTCCCGGCTGGAGCGGCGCCTCCGCGAGGCGGGGGCGACCGACGTGGTGCTGCTGGTGGGTGGCACCATCCCCGCCGCCGACCGGCCGGAGCTGGAGCGGATGGGCTACGCCGTCTTCGGCACCGGGAGCCACCTCCCGGACATCGTCCGCTACGTCGAGGAGGAGGTGAGACGCCGCCGTGGCGGTGGCTGAGCGACGCTCGGTCCGCGACCAGATCGTGGCGGCGGCGGTCCGGCTCTTCGGGGAGCTGGGCTACGACCAGGTGACCATGCGCCAGCTGGCGGCCCGGGCCGGCTGCTCCCCGGCCAACCTCTACCACCACTTCACGTCCAAGTACGAGCTCTTCGTCTCCATCATCGAGGAGGCGATGGGGCTCCACCTGGCCGGCCTGGAGGCGGCCCGGCGGCGCCACCGCGACCCCGTGGCCCAGCTCCGCTTCGTGCTGGAGAACCACCTCCGGCTGCACATGGAGCGGCCCGAGGTGCGCCTGCTCCGTCAGGACTTCCACCCCCTGCGGGGCAAGGAGCTGGAGCGGTTCATCGCCGAGCGCGACCGCTACGAGCGGGGGGTGCGGGAGATCGTGGGCCGGGCCCGCGCCCAGGGCGTCTTCCGTGTCCGCGACCCCAAGCTCGCGGTCATGGTCTCGCTCGCCGCCTGCACCCAGGTCGACCGCTGGTACCGGCCTGAGGGCGAGCTGTCCAGCCAGGAGATCGCCCGCCGCATCACCGACTTCCTGCTCGACGGGTTCCGGGGATGCGGCCGGGATTCCGGCCCCGGGGACGGCTGAGGAGGACTCGGAGGAGACTGAGGAGGACTCGGAGGAGACAAGGAGGGATGGGATGAGATCGATGCGATGGTTCGCGGCCCTGCTCCTGCCGCTGCTGGCCGCCTGCGGCGGCACCACCGGCGCCACCGGGGGCGGGAGCGCCCGCTCCTCGCCGCTGCCGGAGCCGGTGATCGTCGGCGTCGGCATCGACGCCTCCTACGCCTGCTTCTTCGTCGGCGACCAGGAGGGGATCTTCAAGAAGTACGGGCTCGACGTCCAGCTCAAGCAGTTCGAGCAGGGGGGCCTCGGGGTGGACGCGGTGGTGGCCAACCAGATCCAGTTCTCGGGCACCAGCGACGCCAACGCCCTGACCAAGGCCGGCGCCACCGACAGCCTGCGCATCGTCTCCGTCTACGAGTCGTCCGGCAAGTACGTCAAGGTGGTGGCCCGCAAGGGCATCTCCAGCGTCAAGGACATGAAGAAGATCGGGGTGGTGAAGTCGTCGCTCAGCGAGTACGCGGCCTCCAAGCTCCTCGCCGCCAACGGCATCGAGGAGTCCCGGGTCCAGTTCGTCCCGGTCAGCCCCGCCGACATCCCGGCCCTGCTCAGCCGGGGCGACATCGATGGCACCGTGATCTGGGAGCCGTGGCCGACCCAGGCCGAGAAGCTGGGGGCGAAGGTGATCGGCACCACCGGCGACTTCGGGTACCGCTACGAGCAGGTCCTGGTCGCCAAGCAGGACTGGCTCAGCTCGCACCGGCAGTACGCCATCCGCTTCAACCAGGCCCTGGCCGAGGCCTGCCGGCGGGTGACCACCGACGTGCCGGGGACGATCAAGGCCGACAGCGCCGCCTCGAACGGGAACATCGACGAGGCCGCCACCCGGATGGCGACCGACAACATCGCCTTCCAGAACCGGCCTCCCAACGCCCAGGACGAGCAGAGCTACCGATCGATCGTGGACTGGCAGCGGAGCCGCGGGCTGATCACGAAGCCGCTCGACCTGGGCACGATCGTGACCACCGCCTACTGGCCGGCGCAGCGATGAGATGAGAGGCGAGTCGATCAGCCTGCGCGGCGCCCGCGTGCGCCTGGATGGCTTCGAGGTGCTGCGCGACGTCAGCCTGGAGGTGGCGGCGGGCGAGTTCCTGTGCCTGCTCGGGCCGAGCGGCTGCGGCAAGTCGACGCTGCTCAACCTGCTGGCCGGGTTCGTCCCCGCCGCCGGCGGGGAGGTGACGGTGGGGGGCCGGCCGGTGATCGGCCCCGACGTCAGCCGCGGCATCGTCTTCCAGAGCTCGGAGGCCCTCTTCCCCTGGCTCTCGGTCGCCGACAACATCGCCTTCGGCCCCCGGGTCCGGGGGCTGAGCCGGCAGCAGACCCGGGAGCTGGTGCGCCGCTACGTCGAGCTGGTGGGGCTGGAGCACGCCGTCGACCGCTTCCCCCCCGCGCTCTCGGGGGGCATGCGCCAGCGGGTCCAGATCGCGCGGGTGCTCGCCAACGAGCCCAACATCGTGCTCATGGACGAGCCCTTCGGGGCGCTGGATGCGCAGACCCGCGAGCTCCTCCAGCAGGAGTTCGACCGGATCTGGCAGGAGACCCGCCCCACCGTGGTCTTC
>DASRBU010000380.1:0-6955 GCA_035653475.1 Candidatus Dormiibacterota bacterium
TGCACATCGCCTCCCTGGCCGGGGCCTGGATCGCGATCGTGGCCGGCCTGGGCGGCATGCGCGACCACGGCGGGGAGCTGAGCTTCGCCCCCAAGCTGCCCGAGGCCCTGACCCGGCTGGCCTTCCGGATCACCTTCCGACGACGTCTGCTGGAGGTGGCGGCCGACCGGAGCCGGGTGACCTACCGCCTGCTGGAGGGAGAGCCGCTGGAGATCGCGCACGGCGGCGAGCGGCTGACCCTGCGTGCCGGGACCCCGGTGGTGCGGCCGGCGCTGCCGGTGCCCGATCTGCCCCGGCCCGCCCAGCCGCCCGGCCGCGAGCCCGCCCGCCGCGTCCCCCGGACCTGACCGGGCCCGGCGCCCTCCGGGTCCGGCACCCGGTCCGGCCCGACCTCAGCCCCAGACCTCCCGGGCCGTCTCCACCACCAGCTCGAGCTTGGCCCACTGCTGCTCCTGGGTGAGCAGGTTGCCCTCCACGGTGGAGGCAAAGCCGCACTGGGGGGAGAGGCAGAGGCGTTCCAGGGGTACGAACCGCGACGCCTCCTCGATCCGGCGCTGGAGCGCCGCCTTCGACTCCAGCTCGCCGTGCTTGGTGGTGACCAGGCCCAGGACCACGATCTTGTCGGGCGGCACGAAGCGTAGCGGCTCGAAGCTGCCGGAGCGGGCGTCGTCGTACTCGAGGAAGAAGGCGTCGACCTGGAGCTGCCCGAAGAGCGCCTCGGCCACGTAGTCGTACCCACCCTGGCTGAACCAGGCCGAGCGGTAGTTGCCCCGGCACATGTGCACGGCCACGGTCATCCCCTCCGGTCGCCCGGCCAGGGCCCGGTTGAAGTTGCGGATGTGCAGCTCGTGGACGCGGTCGGGGTCGCCTCCCTCCCCGGCCACCCTCTGGCGCATGACCGGGTCGTTGACGAAGGCGAAGGTGGTGTCGTCGATCTGCAGGTAGGTGCAGCCGAGCCGGTGGAGCCGGCGCAGCTCCTCGGCGTAGGCGGCGGCCAGGTCGGCGTAGACCTGCTCCACGTCCTCGTAGACCCCCCGGGCGACGGCCGCCTGGGCGGTGCCGCCCAGGGTGACCATGCTCGGGGAGGGGATGGAGAGCTTGGGCGTGGCCGAGGTCACCACCGAGCGCAGGAAGCTGAAGTCGTCGCCGAAGATGGTGTCGCCCAGCTCGATGCGGCCGTCGATCCGGACCTCGGGGGCGGCGTAGTCGATGACCTCTCCCTCCTTTCTGGCCGGGACCATGGTCACGCTCTCGCCGCGCTCGATGCCGCGGAGACGGTAGATGAAGTCCAGATACCAGGTGGTGCGTCGGAACTCGCCGTCGGTGACCGAGCGCAGGCCGAGCTCCTCCTGGCGCCGGACCACCTCGCGCACCGCCCGGTCCTCGACCTCGCGCAGGGCGTCGGCCGGGATGCGGTCGGCCTCGAACTCGGCCCGGGCGGCGAGCAGCTCGGGCGGGCGCAAGAGGCTGCCCACGTGGTCGGCTCGGAACGGCGGTGGGCTGGGCTGCGACATGGCTCTCCTCCTCCTCACCTCTGGAGACGCGGCCCGGGCCCGACGGTCGACCGTCGACAGATGGCTTGACCGGCCGCGCTGATCACAATAAACTGAGGAACCGATCGTGCAGCCCCCAGTCCCGGAAGCGACCTCGCGCTCCTGGCCGGGACGGTGCACGGTGAGATCGTCTCGACGGCGCTTGCGACGGGCCCCACCGCCGGGCCGCGCCTGAGGCCGATCGCTCCGAGGGGAGAGGGAATGGCGAGGACGGCGTCCCCGGCAGCGCCCGAGGTTCCGGTGCCGGAGCCGGAGCTGACCCCTGCCGAGATCGTGCGGCGTGCTGCCGCCCTGCGGCCCCTGATCCGGGAGCAGCAGGAGGAGTCCGAGCGGCGGGGGTACTACTCCGAGGCGCTTCACCGGGAGTTCCTGCGAGCGGGCTTCTACCGGATGGTGCAGCCACGCCGGTTCGGCGGCTACGAGTTCGACTTCCCGACCTTCTGGAGGGCGATGATCGAGATCTCCCGGGGCGACCCCGGGACCGGCTGGTGCCTCACCCTGGGCTCCCACCACGCCTGGGTGGTCGGCTCCCACTGGCCGGAACGGGCCCAGCGCGAGATCTTCGGGCCGACCGGCGACTTCCGGGCGCCTCACCGGGCCCTGCCCGGGGGCAGGGCCCGGCGGGTGGAGGGTGGCTACGTGGTCGACGGCACCTGGGACTACTGCTCCGGCGTTCCCTACGCCACCCACTTCCTCGGCAACGCCCTGGTCGAGGGGTCGGGCGACCCGCCCCAGGTGGTGATCGTGGTCGTCCCCCAGGGTCAGTTCACGATGCTGGACGACTGGGGCGGGGGGGCTCAGCTGGGTATGCAGTCCAGCGGTTCCAACAGCGTGCGGGTAGAAGAGGTCTTCGTCCCCGAGCACCTGGTCGTGCCCGGCGACCTGACCCGCAGGTCGGGGCCCACACCCGGCACCGAGCTGCACGGCAACCCCATGTACCTGGGCCGGATCTACGGCGTGTACCACGCCGGGCTGGTGGTGACCCAGGTCGGCGCCGCCTGGGCGGCCCTGGACGAGTTCGAGCAGATCATCACCACCCGCAAGACCTCGCTGCCGCCCCAGGTCATGCGCTACGAGCACCCGGACCACCAGCGGGCCTGGGGGCTGGCCCGGGGCATGGCCGACTCGGCCGAGGCCCTGGTCATCCACGCCGGGGAGATGTACATGGAGTTCGCCCGGCGCTGGGCGGAGGAGGGGGTGCCGTTCTCTCGGGAGGACGACATCCGCCTCTTCGGGATCCTCCAGCAGGCCGGCCGCCTGGCCGCGGAGGCGGTGGAGCTGCTCTTCCGCGCTGCCGGGTCGTCCGCGGCCCGCCGCGGCCAGCGGATGCAGCGGTACCTGCGGGACGTGGCCATGTACCGCGGGCACATCGCCGCCCAGTACCAGAACCTGGCCGTCGACTTCGCCCGGGCCCACTTCGGGCTCCCCGATCACCTCTTCTGAGCCGGGCGGTGGGGCCCGGACGGACGCGCTCAGCCGGGACCGGCCAGGCGCGCCCGCCAGCGCGGCAGCACCTCCGGGTTGACCAGGTTGGCGGGGGCGAGGCCGCGCATGGCCCGCCCCACCGCCTCCACCGCCATGGCCACGCCCGCGGGGCCGGTCTCCTGGTTGTGGCCGATGCAGTGGGGGGTGAGGATGACACGCTCGGGGTCGCAGCCCAGCAGGGGGTTGTCCGGGGCCAGGGGCTCGGTCTCGAAGACGTCGAGCGCGGCGCCCGCGAGCCGGCCGGAGTCGATCGCCTCGGCCAGCGCCGCCTCGTCGACCACGCCCCCTCGGGCGGTGTTGACCAGCACCGCCGAGGGCTTCATCAGGGCCAGCTCCCGGGCCCCGATCAGGTGCCGGGTGCGCTCGGTGAGGACGACGTGCAGGGAGACCACGTCGGAGCTGGCCAGCAGCTCGTCCAGTGGGGTCGAGCCGGCCACGTAGGGGTCGTGGAAGCGCACCCGCACCCCCCAGCCCTGCAGGCGCTCCGCCACCGCCCGGCCGATGCGGCCGTAGCCGATCAGGCCCACCTGCCGGCCCCAGAGCAGACGGCCCGGCACCTCCGGTCGCCAGCCGCCGGCGCGCAACGCGCCCTGGCGCGGCCCCAGCTCGTGCAGCAGCGCGACCACGAGCATGACCGTGGCCTCCGCCATCCCGATCACGTTCTCCGGGGTCGGGCAGTTGGCGACCGCGATCCCCAGCTCCGTGGCCGCGGCCACGTCGATGTTGTCGACCCCGATCACCCCGCTCACCACCAGGCGCAGGCGGGGAGCCGCCTCGAGCAGGGCCCGCGGATAGCTCAGCGGGGGCATGGCCACGACCACGTCGGCGGGGGCGAGCCGCTCCCGCAGCTCCTCCTCGGACCAGGGCCGACCCCGGGCTGGCAGCGCGACCACCCGGTGGCCGGCCGCGGCCAGGCGCTCGCCCAGGGCCGGGATGGCCGGGGACTCCGGCGGGAGGACGACCGTGCCGACGGGGTCGGGCATCGAGGAGGATTGTCGCAGGTCCGGGGCCGCACCGGGGCCCGACCGCCCCGAGAGGGCGGGTGAGCCGGGTGGAGCGTCCCCGGGCGGTCGCCTCCCGGGGACGGGCGACGGAGCTGGCCGTCTTCGCCCTCCTCGGCGGCCTGACCGCGTTCGGCCCCATCTCCCACGACATGTACCTGCCCGCCCTGCCCCAGGTCGCCCACGGCCTGCGGACCTCGGAGGCCGTGGTCCAGGCCACGCTCACCGCCTCGCTGGTCGGTCTGGCCCTGGGACAGGTGCTGGCCGGGCCGGTGAGCGACGCCCTGGGCCGGCGGCGTCCGCTCCTGTGCGGCCTCGTCGCCTACATCGTCGCCGCCGCGCTCTGTGGGCTCGCCCCCACGGCACCGATCCTGGTCGGCCTCCGAGTGCTCCAGGGCGCGGGCGGCGCGGCCGGGGTGGTCATCGCCCGGGCCATCGTCCGCGACCGCTCCCACGGCGCCGCCGCGGCCCGGTCCTTCTCCTTCCTGATGCTGGTCTCCGGGCTGGCCCCGATCCTGGCCCCGGTGATCGGAGGCCAGGTCCTGCGCGTGGCCGACTGGCGCGCCGTCTTCGCCCTCCAGGCCCTGTTCGGCACGGTGCTGCTGGCCGGCGCCTGGTGGCTGCTGGAGGAGACGCTGCCCCCGGCCGCCCGGCGCCGGGGCGGCCTGGGCGCGACCCTGGCCATCGTCCCCGCGCTGGCCCGCGATCCCGGATTCGCCGGCTACGTGGCCTCCTGCGCCCTGGCCTTCGCGGCCATGTTCGCCTACATCGCCGCTGCCCCCTTCGTGTTCGAGCAGGGCTTCGGCCTCTCCCCCCAGGGCTTCAGCCTGCTCTTCGCGACCAACGCCGTCGGCCTCACCGCGGCGAGCCAGGTCAACGGTCTGCTGGTGGGACGGGTGCCCGCCGCCCGACTGCTCACCGTCGGCCTCACCGCCACCGCCGGTGGCGGCCTCGGCCTGGCCCTGATCGGCGTCCACGGCCACACCGGCCCGCTGCCGGCGGCGGCCGCCCTCTTCGTCACCGTCTCCGGGCTCGGCTTCGTGCTCCCCAACGCGACCGCCCTGGCCCTGTCCACGCATCCGGATCGAGCCGGGGCCGCCGCGGCCCTACTCGGCGTCACCCAGTACCTGGCCGGGGCGGCGGTGGCCCCCCTGGCCGGCCTGGACCCCCGCCACCCGCTTCGCTCCCTGGCGGTCGCGGTGGCCGTGCCCGCGGTGGCGGCCCTGGTCGCCCGGCTGGCCCTGGCTCGGGAGCGACGGGAGACGGCCTGATCGGGGCCCGGCTCAGGCGGGCGGCCAGCGGGGCGGCGAGGCCGGGGCGGTCTCCAGGCCCCGCCAGTCCTCCCGGACCGGGGCGAAGACGTCGGCCACCACCGCCCCCTCCTCCCCGGCCACGGCCCGGTGGGGCACCCGGGAGGGGATGCGGTAGGTGTCGCCGGGACCCAGTCGCGCCGTCTCCTGGCCCACGGTGAAGATCAACCAGCCCTGGAGGACGAAGCCGACCTGCTCGTGCTCGTGGTGGTGCTCGGGTACCGTCACCCCCGGCGCCAGCTCGACCACTGCCACCGTGACCCGCTCGCCGTCGACGGGGCGGGCCAGGGCGCCCTCCCAGATGCGACGGGGCGGGATCGAACGCAGGCTCCCGAACGTGCTCATCCGCTCCACCTCCGCTCGCCCCGGCCGTCGATCCCGGCCGGGAGGCACCACCGACGACGCCGCTGCACGGGCCCGACCCCGGGGAGGCCCGGGCGCCCGGGCCTCCCCGGCGGGCTAGAGCTCTCCGTAGACCACGCTCTTCTGCTCGGTGTACTGGTAGAAGGCCTCCAGGCCGTGCTCCTTGCCGAAGCCGGACTCCTTGGTGCCGCCGAAGGGCAGCTCGTCGTGCGCCACCTGGAGGGCGTTGACCCAGGTGTAGCCGGCCTCCAGCTCCCGGACCGCCCGGTGCGCGGCCTTCATGCTCGAGGTCCAGATCGACGACCCGAGCCCGAAGTTGGTGGCGTTGGCCCGGGCGATGCCCTCGTCCAGGTCCTTGATCCGCATCACGGGCAGCGCCGGCCCGAAGACCTCCTCGGTCACCATCCGGGAATCGTCGGGCACGTCCACCAGGATGGTGGGGTTGAGGAAGTGACCCGAGGCGTACCCCGGCCCCTCCGGCCGGCCGCCGCCGTACACGATCCTGGCCCCGCGCTCCAGGGCGTCCTGGACCTGAGCCTCCACCTCCGCCCGCTGGGTCTCGGTGTGCATGGGGCCCATGCGGGTGGCCGGGTCGAGGCCGTGGCCCGGCTTCAGCTTCCGGGCCCGCTCCACCAGCCGCTCCAGGAGGGCGTCGAACACCCCCTCCTGGACGTAGAGGCGCTTGATGGCCAGGCAGGCCTGGCCGCAGTTGAAGAAGCGTCCGGTGGAGATGGCCTTGGCGGCGGCGTCGAGGTCGGCGTCGTCGAGCACGATGCAGGGGTCCGAGCCGCCCAGCTCCAGGGTCACCTTCTTCAGGTGGGGCGCCGCCGCGGCCATCACCCGCTTGCCGGTCGGGGTGGAGCCGGTCAGCGCCACCTTGCGGATCAGGGGATGGGTGACGATCGCCTCGCCGGTGGCGGAGCCGAGCACCACGTTGACCACGCCCTCGGGCAGACCGCCCTCGATCAGGGCCTCGACGCACTTGAGCGTGGAGAGGGGGGTGGTGGTGGCGGGCTTCAGCACCACGCAGTTTCCGGCCGCGACCGAGGGCGCGACCTTGTTCGCCGCCAGCGTGAGCGGGAAGTTCCAGGGGACGATGGCCCCGGTGACCCCGATCGGCCGCCGGAGCACCAGGCCGAAGGCGCCGGTGTCGGGCAGGGAGACGTACTCCCCGTGCACCTTGTCGGCCAGGTCGCCGTACCAGGCGATGTTCTCGCCGAAGCGGCGGGCCTCGATCCTCGAC
>DASRBU010000381.1:0-6792 GCA_035653475.1 Candidatus Dormiibacterota bacterium
GCGGGGCCGAGCCCTACTGGCCCATCGCCCTCGACCGGGTCCGGTACGTGGGCGAGCCGGTGGCGGTGGTGGTGGCGCGCGACCGCTATCTGGCCGAGGACGCCGCCGAGCGGGTCCGGGTCGAGTACCGGCCGCTCCCGGTCCGGATGGAGGTGGAGGGCGCGCCGGTGGTCAGCGCCCGCCGCTTCCGCTTCGGCGACCCCGAGGCGGCCTTCGCCCGGGCCGCGCACCGCGTGGGAGCCACCTTCCGCTTCCCCCGCTACAGCTCCACCCCCATCGAGTGCTACGCGGTGCTGGCCGACTGGGATGGGGCCGAGGGGGAGGTGACGGTCTGGAGCAACTTCCACGGCCCCTTCGTGATGCAGCCCCTGATCGCCGCCTGCCTGGGCCTGCCCGAGCACCGGCTCCGCCTCATCTGCCCTCCCGACATCGGGGGCAGCTTCGGCGTCAAGTCGGGGGTGTACGCCTACATCCCCCTGGTGGCGCTGGCCAGCCGCCTGGCCGGGGTGCCGGTCCGCTGGACCGCGGACCGCTGGGAGGACCTGGTCGCCGGCCAGGCCGGCACCGACCGGGTCACCCGAGCCGAGGCGGCGGTCGACGCCGAGGGGCACCTGACCGCGCTCCGGCTGGAGATCGTCGACGACGTGGGCGCCCACCTGCGCCCGCCCGAGCCGGCCACCCTCTACCGCTGCTTCGGGAACCTGACCGGCGCCTACCGCGTCCGCGACCTGGCCGTGGAGGCCCGGGCGGTGCTGACCAACCGGCCCCCGACCGGGCTCAACCGCGGCTTCGGCGGCCAGCAGCTCTACTTCACCCTGGAGCGGCTGATGGACATGATCGCCCGCCGGCTGGGCCTGGACCCGGTCGAGGTCCGGCGGCGCAACCTGATCCCGCCCGACCAGATGCCCTACCGGACCCCCCTGGGCGGGATCTACGACTCGGGCGACTACCCGGCCCTGCTGGAGGCGCTCCTGGCCCGGGCCGACTACCCGGCCCTGCTGGCCGAGCGCGACCGGCTGCGGGCCCGGGGCCGGCTGGCCGGGGTGGGGGTGGCGCTGGTGGTCGACCCCTCCGGCACCAACCTGGGCTACATCGAGCTGGCCCGGACGCCGGAGGAGCGCTCCCGGGGCCTGGGCAAGTCGGGCTGCACGGAGAGCGCGACCTTGACCATGGACCCGCTGGGCAACGTGCGCCTGCGCATCGCCACCGCCCCCGAGGGCCAGGGCCACGAGACGGTGGCGGCCCAGATCGTGGCCGACGAGCTGGGCATCCCGCTCACCGCGGTGCGGGTCGACGCCGGCGTCGACACCGCCGCCCAGGCCTGGAACGTCTCCTCCGGCTCCTACTCCAGCCGCTTCGCCCCCATCACCTCCTCGGCCGTGATCCGGGCCTGCGCCGAGCTGAGGGCGCGGATCACCGCCATCGCCGCCGGCATGCTGGAGGCCGACCCGCAGGACCTGGAGCTGGCCGAGGGCCAGGTGCGGGTCAGGGGCACCGGCCGGGGGCTGCCGATCCGGCGGGTGGCGGGGCTGGCGCACTGGGACCCGGGGGCCCTGCCGGCCGGGGTGGAGCCCCTGCTCCACGTCACCGCCAGCTTCAGCTCGCCGCTGGCGCGCAGCCCGGACCCGGACGACACCGTCGACTCCTCGATCTGCTACGGCGCGGTCGCCGACCTCTGCCTGGTCGAGATCGATCCCGAGACCTGCCAGGTCGCGATCCGGGGGTACTGGACGGTGCACGACTCGGGCCGGATCCTGAACCCGCTGCTCGCCGACGGCCAGGTGATGGGGGCCCTGGCCCACGGCCTCGGCGGGGCGCTCTACGAGGAGCTGGCCTTCGACGAGGCGGGCACGCCCCTCGCCACCTCCTTCATGGACTACCTGTGCCCCACCGCACGCGAGGTCCCGGAGGCGCGCATCCACCACCTGCAGGGGGAGACCTCGTTCGTGCCCAGCGGCGCCAAGGGCATCGGCGAGAGCAACAGCATGAGCGCGCCGGCCGCGATCGCCAACGCGGTCGCCGACGCGCTGGCGGAGCGGGGGGTCGAGGTGACCGAGCTGCCCCTGCACGGGGCCAAGCTCTGGAAGTGGTTGCAGGAGGCTGCGTCACGATGAATCAGGAGATCGTCGTCGAGCGGCTGCCGGATCGTCCCGTGGCCCGTCTCACCCTCAACCGTCCGGAGAAGCGGAACACCATCACCTGGGAGATGCGGCAGGCCATCGGCGACGCGGTCGCCGAGCTGGGCCGCGACCCCTCCATCCGGGCGGTGATCGTCACCGGGGCCGGGGGCTGCTTCAGCTCCGGCGGCGACATGCGCGGCTTCCTGGAACGCGAGCCGTACCAGTTCGCCCACCTGGGCGAGAACCTGGCCACGGTGGAGCAGATCCCCCAGCCGGTGATCGCCGCCGTCGACGGCTACTGCTTCGGGGCCGGCCTGGAGCTGGCCTTGATGTGCGACCTGCGGATCTGCAGCCACCGGGCCGAGTTCGCCCTGCCCGAGATCACCCGCGGCCAGATGCCGGGATCGGGTGGCAGCCAGCGCCTGCCCCGCCTGATCGGATGGTCGCGGGCCAAGGAGATGATCCTCCGCGGCCGGCGGATGGGGGCGGAGGAGGCCCTGCACTGCGGGCTGGTCTGCGAGGTGGTGGCCCCCTCCGAGCTGGAGGCGGCCAGCCTGCGGCTCGCCGACGAGCTCTGTCGCCACGCCCCCCTGGCTCTGGCCACCCTCAAGTCGACCCTCAACCAGGGCATGGACACCAACCTGCGGGCGGCGATGGAGATCGAGCGCAAGGCCTACGCCATGCTGCGCAGCACCCACGACTACGAGGAGGGAGTGCGCTCCTTCTTCGAGCGGCGCGAGCCGGACTACCGGGGCCGCTGAGGCGCACCGCAGCCCCTCCCGGCGGGCGCGCTGAGAAGCCCGGTCGGCCCCGGATCGCGGCCGCGGCCGGGCGCCGGGGACCGGGGTCGCGGACCGAGGCCGGCGCCGCCGTCCGGCCCGGCCGCCGACGGCATTCCGCCGGCCGGCTGGATCGGCCCGGCGCCCGGAGCACGATTCAGGGCCGGGTGAGGTCGTCCTCGCCGCCGGGCATCAGCGGGTCGTCCTCGTAGGCGCCGGCGTAGGGGTCGCGCAGCTCCGCCCCGCCGGTCTCGACGTCGCCGAGGTCCTCGTCCGAGTCCTCGTCGACCACCTCGCCCGCGGCCCTGGCCTCGGCCAGGATCTGGTCGTAGGCCGCCGAGGCCTGGCCCAGGTCGTCGTACTGCCAGACCTCGCTGTCGGCCGGGATCTCGGCCCCCTCGGTATCGTCCACGCCGTGCTGCAGGACGTAGCCGCGTCCCGTCTCCGGGTCCTGGATCAGCGACAGGAAGCGCTCGCCTTCGAGCTGGGTGCGCCGTTCGAACTGCCCGTCGTTCTCGAGGGTGAGCAGCCGGTCGACCAGCTGCTCGTCGCTCAGCTCGTCCATGCCAGCCACCGATGCTAGGCGGCCCGGCCGGATCCTGCAGGCCAGCTCGGGGATGCCGGCCGGGAGGGGCACGGGCTGCGGGCGCCGGCCGACGACCGCCCCTCCCCCGGCGCGCCTCCAGTCCCCTCGCCCCCGGCCCGGCCCGGAGCGACGGTGCGTCGTGGTCATGACGCACCCACCGCCGATCAGGGGCGGCCCGTAGAATCTGGCCGAGGGGTGATCCGCTCACACGACGACCTCCGGTCGCTCTACCGGGCCATGCTGGCCCTGGGGGCGGCGGGGCTGCTGATCCTGGTCCTCGGCCTGGCCGTCTTCCTGCGCTTCGCCCCGCTGGGACAGCGAACCGGGCTCGCCGCCCGGGTGACCGGCGTCTACGCCTACGATCCGGGGCGCCGGACGATCACGGGACCGCCCCGGGCGCGCTTCCCCCGCACCCAGCCTTTCGCCGCCCGCGTGCGCTGGGCCGCGCTGCCGGGCGGGATGGCGGTCGGCGCCACCTGGTACGACAGCCTGCAGGAACCCGCCGGCGGCGTCGGTCCCGCCCCCGCCGCCCGGCTCTCGGCCGGCGACGGCCTGGTGCCCGAGCGCATCCCGCCCGGCCTGCACGGCAACCTCCCCGGCACGTACACGCTCCTGGTGCTGCGCTACGCGGACGGGCGGCCGGTGGAGATCCTGGCCCGGACCACCGTGGTCGTGGAGCGCGGCCCGTGATCGAGCAGGCGGCCTACAAACGCCGCTGGCGGCCCACCCGCTACTGGCTGGCGGCCCTGATCGGAGGGGCGCTGTTCGGGGTCCTGGTCGCCAGCTCCGCCCTCTCCATCGCGCTCGACTCCGTCCCCCACCGGGCCAGCCTCTTCGGCCTGCCCGCCATCGGGCTCATGGCCGTGGCCACCGTCTTCGGCCTCCGGGCCTTCCGCGACCGCAAGCCCGGCGTCCGGGGCCGCGACCTGATGGTGGCCGCGGTGCTCTTCGGGCTGGGGATCTGCTCCTGGCTGCTGGTGCTGGACGTTTTCACCTTCACCCAGGCCGCCGGCCCGGGCGCGGCCGCCCTCAGCGCCCTCGCCTGCCTGCCCACCACCGCCTTCGGGCTGCTGGTGGTCCGTCGGCTCGACCGCAACGAGAAGGAGCCGTGGCGGCTGGTGCTGGTGGCCGCGGTCTGGGGAGCGATCGTGGCCACCAGCCTGGTGATCTGGGCCGAGGCCCTCTGGGACGAGCAGCTCGGCGCCCGGCTGGTACCGGGACCGGCCCTGGACGCCTCCTCCGCCTTCTCGGCCGGCGTCTTCGAGGAGCTGGCCAAGGGCGTGGCCGTGGTCCTCCTCTACCTGGCCATGCGCGACGAGTTCGACGACGTGGTCGACGGCATCGTCTACGGCGCCGCGGTGGGCTTCGGCTACAACTTCATGGAGTCGATCACCTACATGACGCACCTCTACGCCGTCTACCGACCGGAGAGCGCGAGCCTGGCCCTGGCCTCCGCGGCCGGGCAGTGGTACCAGCGGCAGGTGCTGGGCCTGTTCCTCGGCCACGCCACCTACACCGCGCTGGTGGGGGCGGGCGTCGGCGTGGCCCGTCAGCTGCCCCGCCTTCCCCAGCGGCTGCTGGCTATCGCCTCCGGCTTCGTGGTCGCCATCGCCGCCCACTTCGCCTGGGACGCCTGGGCCCAGTTCTTCCCCGTCTCCCCCACCTCGCCGCTGGCCGTGGCCGAGATCCACCTCCGCATCCTGGTCATGGTGGGACCCTTCACGGCCGCGCTCCTCCTGATCCTGGCCATGGGCCTGCGGGTCGAGGGCGCCGCCCTCACCCGCCAGCTGGAGCTGGAGGCCGAGGCGGGCAGCGGGGCCGTGCTGCCCGCCGAGGTGCCGGTCCTGATCAGCCCCTGGCGGCGGCTGGGGGTCCGGGTGGCGGCCATGGCCCGCGGCGGTCCGGTCGCCTACTCCCGTCTGGCCCGGTTGCAGACCGCCCAGATCCACCTGGCCATGGAGCGCTGGCATCGCGAGCGTCAGGAGACCGACACCCCGCCGGCGGCGGAGGAGGCGCTGCGCCGGCAGGTCCTGGAGCTGCGCGCGGCGACCGCGCTCTAGTGGCGCCCGTCCCCCCTGCCCGGCCCCGACGCGTCCTCCGCTCCGGCGAGGGCGGGGTCAGCGCGGGAGGCGTCCCCACGCCACCCGAGCCACGGTGAGGAAGAGGAGGAGCCCGGCGGTGGCCCAGGTCAGGGCCGAGACCACGGGGTCCCCCCAGTCGGTCCCGGCCAGCAGGCCGTGACCGAAGACCGTTCCGAAGGCCGGATAGGAGAGCCGATGCGCCCAGCGCCAGGCGCGGGCGCCCATCCGCCGGCGCAGCCAGCCGGTGACCCCGACCAGGAGGTACGCCTGCAGGCTCAGCGTGCCCAGACCCACGGCCAGCCCGCCGTAGGGCACCTGGAAGGGCACCAGCAGGTCCAGAGGCCGAACCCGAGCGGTGTCGTCCAGGAGCAGGGCCAGCACGTGGAGGCCCCCCAGCGGCGCCCAGAGCAGGGTCGTGTACTCGTGCAGCCCCCGCAGCTCGCGGCTGCTCCCCAGCCAGTCCAGCACCCCGGTGCGCAGGCCCAGCCCGGTGAGGAGCGAGACGGCCAGCGCGGCGAAGGCGGCCAGGCCGCAGACGCGGGCCAGGGCCCAGGCGAAGGTGGGACCGTCCACGGCTCAGCCCAGCCACCAGGCCCGGGCACGCCCGGCGAGGTAGGCCGGGGCCAGCGCCCGGCCCAGCAGCAGCGCCGTCTTGGCGTACACCTCGGCCAGGAAGGCGGTGTCGGCCACCACCGAGACCTGGCCCAGGTCGCTCTCGACCGGGCCTCCGGTGCGGGGATCGATGAGGTGGTGGAGCCGGCGGCCGCCGTCGCTCCAGGCCCGGCGCCAGGTGCCGCTGGTGGCCGCTCCCCGATCGCGCAGGAGCAGGGTCACGCCTCCGAAGCCGACCGGCCAGCCCTCTCCCTCGGGCCCGGGGCCGCGGGCGAAGAGGTCCCCGCCCAGGTTGACCAGGCAGTTCTCCCCCAGCTCCCGAGCCAGGCGGTCGGCCAACCAGCCCTTGGCGATGCCGCCCAGGTCGAGGCCGCCTCCCCGCAGGCGGGCGCGCCCCGGCTCGACCTCGAGCAGCTCGGGCAGCGGCGGCGGGGGCGCGGGCACGGCCGTGGCCGCGGTCGGTCCCCCCTCGGCCAGGGGTCGGGTGTAGCCGATGGCCAGCATCGCCGGCAGCACGCCGGCGTGGACCAGACCGCCGCTCAGCCGGTGGGCCCGGAGCGCCGCCCGCAGCAGCCCCTCCAGCTCGGGCGAGACCGCCACCCAGCCCCGGGCGG
>DASRBU010000382.1:0-16153 GCA_035653475.1 Candidatus Dormiibacterota bacterium
GCAGATCGGCGCCACCTTCGTGCCCATCGGCACCGGCGCCTCGGAGAAGGCGGTCATGGCCTTCCAGGCCCTGGGCGCCAACGCCCTCCACTCCACGCCCTCGTACGCGCTGTACCTGGCCGAGTACGTGCGGGAGCGACACGGCCTCGACCCCCGGGAACTGGGGGTGAAGAAGATCTTCGTGGGCGGGGAGCCGGGCGGCGGCGAGCCCGCCACCCGGGCCCTGATCGAGGAGAGCTGGGGGGCGCGGGTGACTGAGGGGCTGGGCAACGCCGACATGGCGCCGGCCGTCTTCGCCGAGTGCCCGGCCCAGGCCGGGATGCACCACACGGCCGGGGACCACGTGCTGGTGGAGCTGATCGACCCCGTCTCCGGGGAGCAGGTCCCCTGGGAGCCGGGCGCGGTGGGCGAGCTGGTCTACACCGCCACCGACCGCGAGTGCTGCCCGCTGCTGCGCTTCCGGACCCGGGACCGGGTCCAGGTGCTGGGCGTGGGCTGCGAGTGCGGCCGCCCTGGCCCCCGCATCCGTTGCGTGGGGCGCACCGACGACATGCTGATCGTGCTCGGGGTGAACGTGTTCCCGAGCGCGATCCGGGACGTGGTGGCCTCGCTGCATCCCCGTACCACCGGCGCCATCCAGGTCCTGCTGCCGGGGCCGGGGCCCCGGGTGGAGCCCCCGCTGCGGGTCCAGGCCGAGCACGGGCCGGGGGAGACGGACCCCGAGGGCCTCGGCGCCGAGCTGGAGCGGCTGATCCGGGCCCGGCTGACGGTCCCGGTACGGATCGAGCTGGTGCCGCCCGACACCTTGCCCCGCTCGGAGATGAAGTCCACCCTGGTGCGGCGGCTGGACCAGGAGGGCTGAGGCCCGGCGGCCCTCACCTGGCCTGGCCGAGAAGCGAGAGCCGGCCGGCGCCCGGACGTTCGCCGATGCTGGCCGCGGTCCAGGGGGTGCTGCGCAGGGCCGCGACGGCGAGGGCGGCGAGGGCGAGCGAGCCGCTCACCAGGAGCAGGATGGTGGGCCAGTCGGGCAGCCATCCCAGGTGAGGACCGAGGAGGCGCAGGGCGAGGGGGTGAACGATGTAGAGCCCTAGGGATCGACGCCCGAGCCAGGAGCCGACCGGGATCGACCAGGCGGCGTGACGCCGCAGGACGTGGGCGGACCAGAGGACGAGGAGCGCCACCGACGTGGTGAGGGGGAGGGTCGCCGGCCAGATGAACACGTTGGTCTCGTGCCGGGCCGCACCCGGTGCGACGGTGAAGCTCTCCGCGACGAAGAGCGCCATCGAGACGAGCGCCGCCGCCAGGGCCGCCGGCCAGCAGCGCCACCATCCTCGAATCGACTCCCACTCGGCCCCGGCGAGGCAGCCGAGGGCGAAGTAGCCGACGTAGAAGGGCGCCTCCTCGTAGGCGAGACGGGTCCACAGCCAGGCCAGCGGCCCCTGCCGGGGGAGCGCCCCGTAGGTCCGCCAGGATCCGAGCCCGAGCTGGACGGCGACGGCGAGGGCGGCCAGGACGAGCAGCCCCCGACGGCCGATCCGCAGGTGGGCGACGACGAGGAACAGGAGGTAGAGCTGGGCGATGAGGACCAGGAAGTAGAGACCGCCCCCGTGGAGCAGCCAGGCCCGGGCGTCGTCGAGGCTCTCGAAGTCGCCGCGGGCGTAGTGGAGCGCGCCCAGCACGGGCGCCCAGCACAACCAGGGGGCGACCACCCTGGACCAGCGCCGCCGCAGGAACCGGCCGGCGGGGACGCCGTCGCCGTACCGCCGGTAGAGGACCAGGCCGCTGGCGAGGACGAAGGCCGGCACCGAGAAGCGGCTCAACCCCACCAGGGCGGCGATCAGCCCGGTGTAGGCCGGGGCGGTGGTGGGCACGACCCAGGCCGAGGAGTGGATGAAGATCACGGCCAGGATGGCCAGCGCCCGGAGGAGGTCGAGCTCGAACCACCGTTCCCCCTGAGGGGAGGACGAGCCGGCAGCCACGATCGGCCAGGATAGCCACCTGGCGCGGCGGCGGTCACGGCCGCCCCCTCCGGCTCGGGTGTGGCCCCGGGGTCAGGAGCCCCCGGCGCCGATCCGGTCGCCGGTGGTTGGCGATGTGGCCGTCGGCCGCTCTCGGGCCGGCAGGCGCCCGGTCGCCACCGCCGCCAGGCGCCGCGGGTCGTCGGGCGGGCGGTCGCCCCGCCAGACCACGTGCAGGTCGGGCCGGACCAGGATCAGGTCGCGCTGGTAGAGGTCACGGGCGGCGGGGTCGGGGACGTCCAGGACCTCGAGGGGCGCGCCCAGGGCCCGGATCGCCCGCTCCAGGCCCTGGGTGTCGGCCCGGGTGCCGCCCAGCCGCAGCAGCGTGTAGCCCTGACCCAGCCGGTCGTGGAGGGCGCCGCCGTCCCGGAGCCAGACGTGGGGCAGGCGGGCCCCCGGCCAGGTGGTGGGCACGTAGCGAGGGCTGTCGGGGTCGGGCCCCTCGCCCGCCTCCGGCCAGATCAGGGGCGAGTCCACGTAGCGGTAGCCGGCCTCGATGCCAAGGATCTCGGTGACCTTGCGCTGTTCCCGGTCGAACCGGCGGGCCATCTCCTCCGACGTCGGTGCCCGCCGCCAGCGCTCCCGGCCCTCCATGGCCGCCCGCGAGGCGCGCAGGCTGCGCAGGCCGATGGGTCGACGCTCCTGCTCGTAGGCCTCGAGCAGCCCGGGTCCCCCCCAGCCGGCCAGGACCGCGGCCAGCTTCCAGGAGAGATCGATGGCGTCCCCCACCCCGGTGTTCATGCCCAGGCCCCCGGTGGGGACCACCAGGTGGGCGGCGTCGCCGGCGATGAACACCCGCCCGACCCGGTAGCGCTCGGCGCAGAGCAGGTGCTGGGTCCAGCGGTTGACCGAGCGCAGCTCGTAGCCCACCGGCATGCCCACCGCCCGTTCGAACACCGGGGCCATCTCCGCGTCCTCGTCGGCCGGGTGGTGCAGGGTCCAGTGGCGGGTGTCGTCCTGGAGGATCAGGAAGGGGAACCCCGGCTGCACCACGTGGTAGTGGCGTCCCCTGCCGATGGGGATGCGCGGGTAGAGGTCGTCGCTCCGGAACAGCGCCTGGCGCAGGGTCCGGATGCCGCCCTCACCCTCCAGCCGGACCCCGACCTGATGCCGGACGGTGCTGCTGCCCCCGTCGCAGCCGACCACGTAGGCGGCGTACACCCTCACCAGGGCGCCGTCGTCGGTCCGCACCCGGGCGACCACCGACCCCGGTTCCGGAACGAGGGAGATCAGCTCCCAGCCGAAGCGGACCTGGACGCCGGGCAGCCGCTCCACGAACGAGCGCAGGAGCGGCTCCAGGGTGTACTGGGAGATGACCTGGGACGGCTCCAGCGGCCGGCCGTCGTTGTGGGCCGCGATCTCGGCCTGCGCCTGGGCGACCGAGGGGTAGGGCAGCTGCACCAGGGGAGGACCGGCCAGGGAGGGCGTGAGGAAGACGTCCATGGGCGCGTCGCGCGGCAGCCCGGCCTCCCGCACCGCCTCGGCGATGCCCAGCCGGCGGAAGATCTCCATGGTCCGGGGGTTGCAGCGCTCCATCCGGGGCAGCTGGATGGTGCCCGGCTCGCGCTCGATCAGGAGGCAGCTGACGCCACGACGGCCGAGGTCCAGGGCCAGGGTCAGGCCGACCGGACCCGCCCCCACGATCAGGACCCGGGTCTCGATCGGGGGGCGGTCCCGACCCGATCCCTGCCCCCGGCCAGAGGGCCGGGGGCGCGGCTCAGAGGGCGAAGAAGACGGTCTCGTCGTCGCCTTGCAGACGCACGTCGAAGTGATAGACCCCGTTCTCGCCCCGGGCGATCAGCGTGTGCCGGCGCTCGGGGTCGACCTGTTGCAACACCGGGTCGGCGGCGTTGGCCTCCTCCTCGTCGGGGAAGTACATCCGGGTGTTGAGGTGCTTGAGCAGGCCCCGGGCGAACACGGTCACGTTGAGGTGAGGGGCCTGCTGGCGGCCGTCCGGGCCCGGCACCGGCCCCGGCCGCCGGACCACGACCTGGAAGACGCCCTCGGGGTCGGTGCGGGAGCGGGCGAACTGGTCGCCCTGCCAGATCTCCAGCAGGCCGTCGGGCACCGGCTCGCCGGCGCCGTCGATCAGCTGTCCCTGGATGCGGATCGCGCCCGGGGCGTCGGGATCGACCGCCTGCCGGTCGCCGGGGAAGGGCAGGGCGAAGCCGAAGAACGGCCCCACCGTCTGGGAGGGGGTCGGTGCCTCGGCCATCGCCTAGATCCCCATCGGGGTGGCGTTGCGCCCGCGGAGCACGATGTCCCACCGGTAGCCCAGCGCCCACTCCGGCTGGGTGATGTCGAAGTCGAAGCTGGCCACCAGGCGCTCGCGTCCGCGCGGGTCGGGGATGGACTGGAGGATGGGGTCGTGGGCCATGAGCGGGTCCCCGGGGAAGTACATCTGGGTGACCAGCCGGCTGCTCAGCTCGGGTCCGAAGACCGAGAAGTGGATGTGCGCCGGCCGCCAGGCGTTGGGGTGGTTGCGCCAGGGGTAGGCGCCCGGCTTCACGGTCACGAAGCGGTACCGGCCCTCGGCGTCGGTCAGACAGCGGCCGGCGCCGGTGAAGTTGGGATCGAGGGGGGCGGGGTGATCGTCGCCGGGGTCGATGTAGCGGCCGGCGGCGTTGGCCTGCCAGATCTCGACCAGGGTGTTGGGGACCGGCCGCCCGTCGCTGTCCAGCACCCGACCGGTGACGATGATGCGCTCGCCGATGGGCTCGCCCCGGTGCTGGCGGGTCAGGTCGTTGTCGTTCGGCCCCACCGGCGTGCGTCCGTAGGCCGGGCCGGGCGCATGGTGGAACCACTCGGGGTCGAGCCGGACCAACGGCCGGCTCGGCGCCCGCAGCACCGTCGCCCGGTAGTCCGGGTGAAGGTACGGCGGATCGAACTCCACCACGTCCGCTGTCGTCATCGTCCTCCTCCAATCCTCGATCTCGTCGATGCCATCATAGGTGGGCCCCGCCCCCACCGCCGGGATCGCCGGCGCTCATCTGGGGACGGGCGGCCGGAACAGGCGGGTGTGCTTCACCGGCAGCCGGTAGATGCGGGCCGCGTTGCCACCCAGGATGAGGTTCAGGTCGTCCTGGGGGATGCGCAGGCGCTGCAGCTCACGCAGGCTCCACCCCCAGTAGTCCACCTGGTGGTGGACGACGCCCTGGCTGCGGATCTGCACCGGGTAGACGGGGGGATAGCGGCCGGGCTGGTAGTGGAAGGGCATGCTCGCCCCCCAGTCGGTGGCCCAGAGCAGCTTCTCCGGGCCGATGTTGGGGTCGGCCAGGGCGCGCTCGTACAGCTCGGCCCACCACAGCCCGCACTCAAGGTAGACGTTGCTGTGGGCGGCGGCGACGTGCAAGCAATCCTCCTGGAGCTTCTCCGACCACCATCCCTGCACCCCACCGTGGTTGAGCACCAGGGGGACGTCGGGGAAGGCCGCGGCCAGGTCGTGCGCCCAGAGCGGGTTGAGGTTGAAGCCGCCCAGAGCCCCGGTGGAGTACGTGGTGGGCCCGTACCCCATCGGGCAGCCGGTGTGGAGCTGCACCGGCACCCCGTGCCGGGCCGCCACCTCCATGATCCGCAGCATGTTGCGGGTGGCCGTCTCCTGCGGGACCGGCTCCCGGGGGTTGGGCGGGAAGGGCATGTAGGGGCTGCCCTCGCCGATGCCGACGTACTTGCCGGTGGAGAGCAGCCGGTCCAGCTCGGCGCAGACCCCCTCGATCGACCACTCCTCTTCGCCCTTGCGGACGCGCTCCAGGTACTCGTGGGCGTTGCAGACGGCGACGAACCGGTCGGGGTGGGCCTCGACGATCCTGGCGTTCAGCTCGTTGCTCATCCCGAAGGCGGGCAGGAGCACGCACATGTCGACGCCGTAGCACTCCATGTCGTAGAGGAGCCGCTCCGAGTTGTCGTACGGCTCCAGCGCCCCCAGCACGCTGGAGAGCGCCTCCCACTCCTGGCCGGGCGCTGCCCGCCGCTCCCGCAAGGCCGCGCCCGCGGCGAAGCGCTGCGCGTGGACGTGGGTGTCGACGACGAACCGGCCCAGCTTCATGGCTCGCTCCTGTGGGTGAATGACGTCTGCGATGCGGCGCCCGGGGCGGTGCCCCCCGGCCCCGCGGCCTGGACCTTGCGCGCCGCGTCGGCCCGCAGGGCCACGCGGTCGAGCTTGCCGGCGGCGGTCTCGGGCAGGCTGGGGATGAGCTCCAGCCGTTCCGGCCACTGGAGTGGGCCCGCCCCCCGTGAGCGCAGGAAGTCGACCAGCTCCTCCAGGGTCAGGCTGGACCCCGGGCGCAGCACCACGTAGGCGCAGGCGCGCTCGCCCAGGCGGGGGTCGGGCATGGCCACCACCGCCGCTCGGGAGACGGCCGGGTGCTGGAGGATCAGCTCCTCCATCTCGGCCGGCACCACCGCCTCGCCGCCGCGCTGGATGATGTCCTTGAGCCGGCCGGTGAGGTGGACGTAGCCCTCGGCATCGATGAACCCCTGGTCGCCGGTCCGGTAGTAGCCGGACGGGGTGAAGATGCGCCGGTTCTCCTCGGGCGCCCGGTAGTACCCGGTGAAGACGCTGGGGCCGCGGACCGCCAGCTCCCCGACCTGGCCCGGCGGCAGCTCGCGCCCCTCCGGGTCCACCACCACCCAGCGGTGGCCGGGGATGGTGGGACGGCCGACCGTGCCCACCAGCCGGTCAAGCGGTTCGTCGGCCGCGTGGCCGATCGACGGCCCTTCGGTGCAGCCGTAGGCGGAGCCGATGAAGGTACAGCCTCGGTCCTCGAAGAAGCGCCGGGCCCGCAGCGCCAGCTCCCGGTCCAGGTGGCTGCTGGTGCTGCCGACGGTCCGAAGCGAGCTCAGGTCGTAGCGGTCGAGGTCGGGCTCCTCGAGCAGATCCTTGAGCAGGGCCGGCACCAGCACCATGGAGGTCACGCGCTCCCGGCTGACGGCCTCCAGGATGGCCCGCGCCCGCGGCGTCCCCACCAGCACCAGCCTCGCCCCGGAGAGCAGCCAGCCGCCGAGCGGGCCCTGGTTGGCCATCCCGTGGGCCACCGGGGTGCAGGCGATGAGCACGTCGTCGGGGCGACGGTTGACGGCGATGGCCATCATGTTGCCCAGGAAGCTGTTGTGGGTCCTCGGCACCGCCTTCGAGCGTCCGGTCGCCCCGCCGGTGAGGAAGATGACCGCCACGTCGTTGGGGTCGGGGCGCGGGAAGGAGCGCACCAGCTCGCGCGATCGGTCGGGGTCGTGGCCGCGCACCAGCTCCGACAGGGTGACCGTGCCCTCCGGCGCCGGCTCGCCGTCGTCCACGACCACCGAGAGCGGGGGGAGGAGCCGCTCCCGTCGCAGCGCTTCCACCACCGGGGCGAACTCCCGACCGCGGTCCCGGGCCGGGAAGAACCAGGCCGCCGGCTCGGTCAGCTCGATCAGCGCCCGCAGCTCGGCCACCCCCAGGCGCGGGACCACCGGCACCGGCACGGCGGCGACCCGCTGCAGGGCGTGGAAGACCACCAGGTACTCGGCCCGGTTGGGCAGCTGCACCACCGCTCGGTCGTAGCGGCCCAGCCCCCGATCCCGAAGGGCGCAGGCCAGGGCGGCCACCTCGCGCTCGACCTCGATCCAGCGCAGCCGGCGGCGATCGTCGACCAGCGACTCGCGCTCGGGGTCCCGCCCCACCGCCCGCTCGAACAGGTCCACGTAGGTCTGGTTGGGCCACCAGCCGTTGCCCACGTACTCCTCGATCACCTCCGGCGGGTAGGGCAGCGCCCCCTCCAGGTAGGCGCCTCCGGCCCGCCCCCCGGCCGTCCGGTCGGCTCCCACGGGCCGTCCTCCCCGGCTCACCCTGCGCTCCCCCTCATCCGCTCACCTCCCTGGTGTGGGTCACGACCGTCGGGCACCCGCCGTCGGCCACGGCCTACGGGTGCGGCCCGCCGGTCTCGAGCCACCGGCCCCGCGGTCCCGTCCCGGGTCGGGTCATCGGCGCCCGGTCGCCCCCTCGCCGCCGTCGGCGCCGGTCCCTCGGGCCTCGTGGCGCCCCCGGCGCCGGGGCCGCGCGTGCTCGCGGAGCACGAGCAGCACGAAGTCGTCGGCGATCTGCTCCGGCGACGCCCCGGCCGGGTCGTACCACTTGTAGACCCAGCTGGTCATGCCGAGCAGGGCCATGGCCCCCCGGCGAGGGTCCACCCGGGGGATGAGCCCGGCCTCGGCGGCGTCCCTGACCGCCCGGGCGAAGACGCCCACGTAGCGGCGCTCCCGCTCCAGGAAGGTCCGCTCGGCCGCGTCGTCGAACCGGGGCCGGTGCCCGAAGAAGACCGTGAAGAGGCTCTTCTGCTCGGCCACCAGGCCGACGTGCCGGCGGATCAGCTCGGCCAGTCGCTCGCCCGGGTCCTCGATGGTGGAGAGGTCGGCGATCCGCTGGAAGCCCAGCTCCCAGGCGCGGTCGAAGAGGAGGAAGAGGAGGTGCGACTTGGACTGGACGTAGTGATAGAGCCCGGCCTTGCGCATGCCCATGGCCTGGGCCACGTCCTCCAGGGTGCCGGCGTCGTAGCCCTTGGCGTCGAAGACCTCGCTGGCCTTGGCCAGGATCTCCTCCCGGCGCTCCAGGTACTCGACGCTGGGCGCCTCCAGACGAGGCCGCCCGGGTCGCCGCCTGGCCTGCCCTCCTCCCGGTCGATCAGGAGGCTCGGCGTCCTTCGCCGGATGGACGATCATGGTCGGTGGAGGCACCTCCCGGCGCCGCGGTGGCGCGGCCTATGGCTTAATTAGAACGACTCGTCGGTAGATTGTCAACGACAGGTTCGCCGCCCGGTGCCCGGGCATATGATTGAATCGACCGGTCGGTAAATTCAACGGAGGCCGATCTGCCGGGTGGACCAACTGGGATCCGTGTCGGAGCGGGAGGGGACGGGGGCGACCTCGGCCGAAGAGGACGGGCCCGGAACCACCGCTCCCGCAGCGCCGTCGGCCTTTGGCCTTTCCCGAGGTGGCCCCGGAGCCCGTCTCGCGCCGGGCCTGGGCACCCTGCGCCGCCTTGCTGCCGTGGCCCAGGGCAGGGCGCCGGCCGACCTGGTGGTCACCGGCGGGGCGCTGGTCAACGTCTTCACCGAGGAGGTCCAGGAGGGGTGGGGGCTGGCGGTGGCGGACGGCCGGGTCGCCTTCCTCGGCCCCGACCAGGAGGTGCTGGCCCGGGCCGGGGAGGGGACGGAGCGGGTCGACCTGGCCGGGGACCTGGTGGCCCCCGGACTGATCGAGGGCCACACCCACCTGACCCGGGTGCGGGTCTCCGACATGATGGATCGCCAGGTGGCCTGCGGCGTCACCACCACCATCGTGGAGAGCCAGGAGCTGTCGTTCATCGTCGGCCCGGAGGGGGTGAGGGCGTTCCTGGACGAGGCCGAGCGGGTGGCCGGCCGCCTCCTCTACACCGTCTCGGGCCTGATCTGCATCGACCCCGCCCTCGACGCCCGCCTCCGGGCCGAGGACTGGATGCCGCTGCTCGACCATCCCCGGGTGGTGGGGCTGGGCGAGATCTACTGGGCGGACCTGCTCCGCGGCCATCCCCGCACCGAGGCCCTGGTCGAGGCGGCGCTGCGCCGCGGCCTGGCCGTGGAGGGCCACGGGGCGGGGGCGCGTCCGGCCTCGCTCCTGGCCCTGACCGCCTTCGGGGTCGGCTCCGACCACGAGGCGACCAACGCCGAGGAGACCCTGGCACGCCTGCGTGCCGGGCTGGTGGCGTTCGCCCGCCACGGCGCGACCCGCCAGGACCTGGAGGCCATCGCCGCCCTCTGGCGGGACCACCGCGATCTCGATCTGAGCCGTCTCGGCCTGGTCTCGGACGGGGTGGAGCCGGACGTCCTGGCTCAGGGCGAGACCCTGAACGCGGTGGTGGAGCGGGCGGTGCAGCTGGGGCTGCCGCTGCCCCGGGCGGTACGGATGGCCAGCCGGACGGTGGCCGAGCACTTCGGCCTGGGACGCTGGCTGGGCGGGCTGGGAGCGGGGATGCTGGCTGACCTGGTGGTGGTGCCGCGGGAGGGGGGGTTCCGTCCCCGGTTGGTCCTGGTCGGGGGCCGGCGGCCGGAGCCCTCCCCGCCCTCCAGCTACCCGGACTGGATGCTGGACACGCTCTGCCTGCCCGAGCTCCGGCCGGAGCTGCTGACCCGGCCCCCGGCCGGCCGCTGGCGGGCCATGCAGCTGCGGGGCCCACTGGTCACGGTCGAGGTCGAGAGCGACGGCCGCTCCGACCTGGTCTGCACGGTGGTGGACCGCGACGGCGGGGGCCGTGGCTTCCGTGGGCTGCTGCGGGGCTTCGGCCTCCGCGACGGGGCGGTCGCGATCAGCTCCGGCTGGGAGTGCCCGGGCGTGCTCCTGGTCGGCGACCGTCCCCAGGACCTGGTCGTCGCCGCCCGCCGCCTGCGGGACCTGCGCGGCGGGGTCGTGGTGGCGAGCGGCGGGCGGGTGCTGGCCGAGTACGCCGCTCCCGTGGCCGGCCTCTACAGCACCGAGCCGATGGCGACGGTGGTGGAGCAGGTGACCGGGGTCAACCGGGCGATGCGGGAGCTGGGCTGCGAGGTCCCCAACCCGGTCCTGAGCCTGGAGGTCCTCACCACCGGGGCCATCCCCTTCCTGCGCATCTGGGCAGGTGGCTACCGTCGCCTGCGCGACGGTGCCGTCCTGGGGCTGGCCTGGGAGGAGGGCCGGTGAAGGTCGCGGCCGCCGTGGTCGAGATCCTGAGGCGGGAGGGGGTGTCCCTGGTCGTGGGCTATCCCGTCAACCCCATCATCGAGGCCGCGGCCGCCGCCGGCATCCGTCCCCTCATCGTCCGCCAGGAGCGCACCGGCATCCACATGTGCGACGCCATGGGCCGGGTCACCTCCGGTGAGCGGATCGGCGTCTTCGTCATGCAGCACGGGCCGGGAGCGGAGAACTCCTTCGGGGGCGTGGCTCAGGCCTACGCCGACTCGGCCCCGGTCCTGGTCCTGCCGGCCGGCTACCGGCGCGGCTTGGTCGGCGTCCGGCCCAACTTCAGCGCCTTCCTCAACTACCAGCACGTGACCAAGCACGCCGAGCAGGTGACCCGGGCCGAGGACGTCCCCGCGACCATGCGTCGGGCCTTCTCCCAGCTCAAGAACGGCCGCCCCGGGCCGGTGCTGGTCGAGGTGCCAGCGGACGTGTTCGAGGAGGAGCTGCCGGAGCCGCTCGACTACCGGCCCGTCCCCCGGGCGCGCACCGCCCCCGATCCGGCCGCGGTCGACGAGGTGGCGGCGGCGCTGGTGGCGGCCGAGCGCCCGGTCCTGTACGCCGGGCAGGGGGTGCACTACGCCCGGGCCTGGGGGCCGCTACGCGAGCTGGCGGAGCTGCTCGAGGCCCCGGTCACCACCAGCCTCCAGGGCAAGAGCGCCTTCCCCGAGCACCATCCGCTCGCGCTCGGATCGGGTGGACGGGCGGTGCCGGGCCCGGTGCACGAGTTCCTGCGCGACGCCGACCTGATCTTCGGCATCGGGTGCAGCTTCACCACCACCGCCTACGGGGTGGCCATCCCCCGAGGCAAGACCATCGTCCACGCCACCCTGGACCCGGCCGACCTGAGCAAGGACGTGCCGGTCGAGCACGCGCTCCTGGGCGACGCCCGCCTGGTGCTGGAGGCGTTGCTGGCCGCGATTCGGGAGCGCCTGGGCGGACGTCCCCGGGGTCGGGCCGGGCAGGTGGAGGAGCGCATCGCCGCCAGCCGCCGACGGTGGATGGAACGCTGGTCGCCCAGGCTCACCTCGGACGAACGCCCGCTCTCCCCCTACCGCGTCATCAGCGAGCTGATGCGGGCGGTGGACGTGTCCCGAACCATCATCACCCACGACGCCGGCAGCCCTCGCGACCAGCTCTCCCCCTTCTGGCAGGCCCGGGAGCCGCTGACCTACCTGGGCTGGGGCAAGTCGACCCAGCTCGGCTACGGGCTCGGCCTCGCCCTGGGGGCCAAGCTCGCCCGTCCCGACCACCTGGTGGTCAACGTCTGGGGCGACGCCGCCATCGGCTTCACCGGCATGGACCTGGAGACCGCGGTGCGGGAGCGCATCCCCATCCTCTCGGTTCTGCTCAACAACTCCTGCATGGCGGTGGAGCTGCCGGTGATGCCGATCTCGACCGAGCGCTACCGCAGCACCGACATCACCGGCGACTACGCGGCCCTGGCCCGGGCCCTGGGCGCCCACGCGGAACGGGTCGACGAGCCCGGGGAGATCCGTCCCGCCCTGCTCCGGGCCATCCGCCGCACCGAGGAGGGGGTTCCCGCCCTGGTGGAGTTCATCACCGCCAAGGAGACCGAGTACCCGAGGCCCTAGGGCTACCCGGCGACCACGCTCGGCCGTGGCCGGTCGGCGCAGGCCTCCCTCCGGATCGGGCGGTGGACCGGGGTCCAGCCCGGGGTGTCCCGCAGCCCGAGGACGACGGGCACCGGCGCCAGCAGGACGGTCGGCACGCCCAGGGCGAGCACCACCAGGCGACCGACGTTCGACGACGAGTTGCGGGGCGAGACCCGGTACGGCCCCGTGGACCGCCAGGGCCGGGCCCGCCCAGGTGGCGGCCGGTCTCCTTCACCGTGCCCCCTCGGTGCCCCTCCGGACGCCGTCGTGGGCCGGCCCGCGAAGCGGTCGCCGGGGGAGCGGCGCGGGGTCGGCCTGGAAGCAGCTCGGGCTGGAGCGGAGCCGCCCCTCCGGCCCGTGGCGCGACCACCACCGGCCGTCCCGCATCCCGGCCTCCTCCGGAGCGCTGGCGTGGGGCTCGGCGACGTCGGGCGCCGGTCCGGCCACGCCGGCCCTGTCGGCCAGACGCACGAAGGGGGTGGCCGCCCAGGCGTACGGTCGCCGGTCGAGGGCTGCCGACGGGATGGCCGGGCTCGGCCTACCCGGTCCCACCGGCTGGCGAGCGCCGATTCGCCCCGGCGTTCAGCCGAGCGATCAACAGCTCCGCGAGGTACAGGTTGATGAGCCACGAGACCCACGCGCCCACCGCGTAGACCTGGGCGTAGGGAAGGCCGAGGAAGGCCAGGCCCAGCCAGGTCCTGAAGGTCACCGCGGTGAAGATGAGCGCGTACGAACGGGTCATCCAGGCCCGGTGGACGGCGATCTGCCCACGCCGGATGGCCAGGTAGGCCCTCGCTGTGGTGAGCAGCATCAGGATCGCGAGGGCTGCGAAGCCGCCATGGGCCAGGGGTCCGCCCAGTGAGAGCGGCGCCAACAGCAGCCCTCCCGCACCGGCCGTCAGGGCTGCCGTCAGGTAGATGCGTCCCGTCCACCGGTGCACGCGGGGGTGGCGGGACCGAATCCGGCGCGCGAACTGCCACGGCCCAAGTGCGAGCGCGACGACACCGCCGCCGACGTGCAGCAGCAATGGGCCCAGATGGGCGAGGTAGACGGCCTTCTGAGCCGGCAGGAAGAGGCTGGAGTTGAGGCTGAAGTAGCGCGCCGAGTAGAGCGCCAACCCGACGGCCATGACCGTCATCACCACCCAGCCGACGCTCCGCCGGCCGCCGCCTGAGGTGCGGGCCGGCCTCACCCGCTCGAGCTCCCTGGTGGAGTCCATCGGTTCGTCCCTCCTCGCTCGTTCACTCCCTGGGATAGGGCGGACTGACGCCGGCACCAACGGTATGGTCGGCTGGGGCGTGCGTCGTCCTCCCCAGGGAGGATCCGGCCGAGGTCGTGTCGTCCCTCCGAGGGACGACACGGGCCATGGTGCGTCCCGAAGCTCGGCAACCGGTCGCCGCCCGGGAGGCGTCCGGACTCCGGGTCGCGCTCTCCGGGGTGAGGAGCGCAACCGAGGACGGATGGCCGCCATCGGCCGGGGCGGCGGCGCCGCCCCGGCCGCGCCCGCCGGCCGAGACCGTGGCCGGCTCCGATCCCGATCAGCGGGTCGCTCTCATGCCCGGAGGCCGGAGCCGGGGACGGACGTCGAGCGCCGCCCCCGGCGGGACCCAAAGGCCCTCAGTGCTCGTGGACGATCAGGCCGCGGAGGTTCCGGCCCTCGAGCATGTCCTGGTAGCCCTGGTTGATCTCCTCCAGCTTGTAGCGCCGGGTGATCAGCTCCTCCAGCTTCAGCTGGCCGCTCCGCCAGAGGTCGAGCAGCTTCGGGATGTCGTGCACGGGGTTGGCCGAGCCGAACACCGAGCCCACGATCCGCTTCTGGAACAGGGTCAGGACCGAGCCAGGGACGTGCACGGTCTCCAGCTCCTCATGGGCGAGGCCGGTGATCGTGACCTGGCCGCCCTTGCGGATGGCGTCGAAGGCGGCGCGCACGACCGTCTCGTCCACCACCCCCACGGTCACGATGGCGTGGTCGGCGCCGACCCCGGGGGAGAGCTGCTCCCAGACCAGCCGGTGCGCCTCGGCTGCGCTCGACACGCTGTGGGTCGCCCCCAGCTGCTCGGCCATCTCCCGCTTCATGGCCACCGGATCCACCGCCACCACGTGCTTGGCGCCGGCCATGCGAGCGCCCTGGACGGCGTTGATGCCGATGCCGCCGATGCCGTACACGATCACCGTGTCGCCGGGCACCACCCGGGCCGCGTAGACGGCCGAGCCCCAGCCCGTGGGCACGCCGCAGCTGACCAGGGCGGCCACGTCCAGGGGGATGTCTCGGTCGATCTTCACCACGCTGTGCTGGGAGACCGTCCCCCACTGGGAGAAGGTGCCCAGGAGGGCGAAACCACCGAAATCCTCGCCGTCGCGGTGCAGACGGAAGCCGCCCGCGGGCAGGACCCCGGTCAGGGCGTTGGCCCCCAGGTCGCACAGGTTCTGCTGGCCGGTGGAGCAGAACCGGCAACGGCCGCAGGAGGGGATGAAGGCGCAGACCACGTGGTCGCCGGGCTCGACCGTGGTCACGCCCGGCCCCACCTCCTCGATGATCCCCGAGCCCTCGTGGCCGCCCACGATGGGGAACCTGGGCCTCACGTCCCCGGTCTGCATGTGCTGGTCGGAGTGGCAGAGGCCCGCGGCCACGTAGCGGATGCGGACCTCGCCCTCCCGGGGCGGGTCGAGGTCCAGCTCCGTGATCTCCCAGTCCCGGTGCGGGCCCCTGAGGATCGCCGCTCTCGTCTTCATCTCGCAGGCACCTCCGAAATCCGCAGCCGCTCCCGGCTGCCCTGTTCCGGGTGGATCGCGCTCTCACCGCTCGGTGACGCCGCCCGGTCTCGGCCGGCGCCGCCGGGGGCGTGGTGGCCGGACGGCTCCGGTGCACCGGAGCCGTCCGGACCGGCTCCTCAGGCGTTACCCCACACCGAGCGGGTGACGCGGGCGACCAGCTCCAGCTTCTGTCGCTGCTGCTCGGGGGTGATCCGATTGCCCTCGATGGTGGAGGCGAAACCGCACTGGGGGCTGAGCGCCAGGCGCTCCAGGGGCACGTAGCGGCTCGCCTCCTCGATGCGGGCGCGAAGCTCCTCCTCGCTCTCCATCCGCGGCTTCTTCGTGCTGACCAGGCCCAGCACCACGGTTCGGTCCTCGGGCACGTGCCGCAGCGGCTCGAAGCCGCCGGAGCGCTGGTCGTCGTACTCCAGGAGGAAGCGCTGGAAGAGGGTCCGCTCGAAGATGCGGGAGATGGGCTCGTAGTCGCCCTCGGCGTAGAACTTGCTCTGGTTGTTGCCGCGGCAGATGTGGAGGCCGAACGTCACCCCGGGATGCCCCTGGATGATGGCATTGTCCATCTCGATGCAGCGGTCGATCAGCTCCTCGGGGTCGCTGCCCCGCTGCCGGTAGCCCTCCCGCATCTTCGGGTCGAGCAGGGCGGCGTACTGGGGGGCGTCGATCTGGATGTAGGTGCAGCCCAGGCGGATCAGCTCCTCGACCTCGCGTCGGGAGTGGTCCACGATGTCGGCTAGGTAGGCGTCGCGGGTCGGGTAGGCGCCGCCCGACTTCTGGGGGTCGTAGTAGGCGGCGGCCTGCTGGGCGCTCAGCATGGTCACCTTGCCCGGGCGTCGGGCCCGGGCGCGCAGGTACGTCCACTCCTCACCGCACATGCTGCGGCGCCAGCGGAGCCGGTCCACCACCACCGGCCGGCGCATCACCAGCTCCTCCCCGCTCTCGTCGCGGAAGGGGATGGCCCAGCCGCCCTCCTTGTCGAAGCCGTCGAAGGACTCGACCAGGTGGCCGAAGAAGGCGTACCGGCGATACTCG
>DASRBU010000383.1:0-2960 GCA_035653475.1 Candidatus Dormiibacterota bacterium
CGCGGCCGGGCTGGAGCCGGAGGAGGCGGCCGTGATCGCGAGCGGCCTGGTGCGGGCCAACCTCCGGGGCGTCGACACCCACGGGGTGCTCCGGCTGCTGCAGTACTGCGATTGCCTGGCCGCGGGCGAGATCAACCCCCGGCCGCGGGTGCGGGTGGTGAGCCGGTCGAGGGTGACGGCGCTGGTCGACGCCGACGGCGGCTACGGGTTCCGCCCCACCCTGCTGGCGGCGGAGCTGGCGGTCGAGCTGGCCCGGGAGCACGGGTTGGGGCTGGCCGGGGTCAGGGCCAGCCATCACTTCGGCATGGCCGCCGCCTACGCGGAGCGGATCGCGGAGGCGGGGCTGATCGGGGTGGTGATGGCCAACACCGGGCCGGTGATGGCTCCCTTCGGGGGCGCGCGCCCGACCCTGGGCAACAACCCGATCGCCTTCGCCGTCCCCCGGCGCGGCCCGGAACCGCCGCTGGTCCTCGACATGGCGCTCAGCCAGGTCGCCTTCGGACGCGTCCGTCTGGCGGCGGCCGAGGGCCGGCCGATCCCGGCCGGCTGGGCCTACGACTCCCGGGGCCGGCCCACCACCGACGCCGAGGAGGCGCTCCGGGCCGGGCTTCTGGCGCCCATGGGGGCGCACAAGGGGTCGGGCCTCTCCTTGATCGTCGACGTGCTGGCCGGGGTCCTGACCGGATCACCGGTGGGGCTCGAGGCCGATGCCCACGGCCACCGCCGGGGTGGCGTTGGGCACCTGGTGCTGGCGCTCCGGCCCGACCTCTTCCTGCCTGAGGCGGAGTTCCACGCCGCCCTGGAGCGGCGCCTGGCCGAGGTCCTGGCCACGCCCCCGGCCGAGGGGGTGGGGCGGGTCCTGCTCCCCGGCGACCTGGAGCTGGCGACGGCGCGGCGCCGGGAGACGGAGGGCGTCCCGCTCTCGGCCGAGCTGGCCCGACAGCTGGAGGCCCTGGCCGAGCGGCTCGGAGCCGGGCCCTCGCCCTGGTCCGTCTCCGGCGGCCCGTGAGCTGGCACCGTCCGACGCCGGCCGATCCCGGCGCCCGAGCCGAGAGCGGAGGGTAGGGGCGGGTTGCGCACGGCGACGCACGGCGCCGGCGCGGGAGCCGGCCGCCGCTGGTGGATCCTCGCCGCCGCCCTGACCGTCCAGAGCACCATCTCGCTGATCGGCCAGGGGCTGCCGGCCCTGGTGCCCTTCGTCAAGGCCGACCTGGGCCTGAACCACGCCCAGGCCGGGGTCTTCGCCACCATCACCGGCCTCGGCACCTTCCTCGCCCTCTTCGCCGTGGGCTGGGCGGTCGACCGGGCCGGCGATCGGGCGGTGCTGGTGGGAGGAGGAGTGCTGACCGGGCTGCTCACCATCGCCGCCGCCTTCGCCCCCGGCTACCCCCTGCTCCTGCTGCTGCTGGTGCTGGTCGGGATCGGGGTGGCCACCCCCACCCCGGCCGGCTCCACCGCCGTCATGCGCGAGTTCCCGATCCGCCAGCGGGGTGTGGTCATGAGCCTTCGCCAGACCGGGATCCCGCTGGGCGGGGCCGTGGCCGCGATCACGCTGGCGCCCCTGGCCGCCCTCTGGGGCTGGCGGGCGGCGCTGATCGCCGGCGGGGCCGTGGCCCTGGCCGGGGCCGCCGCCGGTCATCTCTGCTACGTCAGGGCCGGAGGTGGGGAGCGGGAGCCGGAGACCGGCGGCGAGCGCTGGCGCGGTGTCCTCTCCCTGCTCAGCCGTGACCTGGTCCTGACCAGCGTCTGCGGCTTCCTGCTCATCGTGGCCCAGTTCTGCCTGGTCAGCTACCTGGTCCTCTACGTGAAGGCGATCTGGGCGGTGCCGGTGGTGGTGGGCTCGCTGCTGCTGGCCGGGACCCAGGTCTCTGGGGCGATCGGTCGCATCCTCTGGGGCTGGGTGAGCGATCGCCTCCTGGGCGGCAGCCGGAAGTGGGCGCTGGCGGTGGTCACCGGGACCGCCGCCCTGGCCGGCCTCCTCCTGGCCTGGCTGCCCGCGGGCGCCTCCCTCGGGCTGGTGGCCCTGGTGGTGGCGATCTGCGGGGCCAGCGCGGTGGGCTGGAACGGGATCTACATCACGCTCCTGGCCGAGCTGGGTCCGCCGGGCTTTCAGGCCCGCTCGGTGGGCATGGGCATGACCCTGGGCCAGCCCGGGATCGTGCTCGGTCCCTGGCTCTTCGGGGTCCTGGTCGACCGGACCGGGTCGTTCCGCCTGGGCTGGACGGTGGTCGCCTGCGGGCTCTTCGTGGCCCTCCTCGCCATCGCCCTGGTCCGGGAGCGGGGACGGGGCCCCCTTCCCGTCGGCCGTCCCGGGTGAGCCCGACGGCGACCGAGTGGAGCGCCGCCCGCAGGGGAGGCGCTCCCCTCGCGCCCGCCACCGCCCCGAGGGCGGCATCGATGACGGCCCGGGCGTCGCCCTGGGGATGGGCGCAGCCAGGGGGACGACATCGGGAGCCATCTCGACGGATGACTTGGCCATGAACGGCCGATGTCCAACCCGCCCGGGGTCGGTGCGGACGGGGGACGGCCCCTAGCCGCTCCCCTCCGAACCCGCCGCCGGAGCGGTGGACCCGACCTCTCAGCCGTGCCCCAGGTGATCGGGGCGGGGGGTGGCCGCGCCCGAGGGGAGGTAGCGGTCGGGGTCTCGCTCGAACGCCTGCCGACATCCGGCCGAGCAGAAGACGTAGGTGATGCCCCGGTGCTCGACACGCTCCCCCGCCTTGGCCGGGTCGACGGCCATGCCGCAGACCGGATCGGCGGTCCGCCCCTCCTCCGGGGCTGGCAAGGCCATGGCCCGCAGCATCTCCGGCCCCCCGGTGCGCAGGAAGCGCCAGCCGAGGACCGCGGCCAGGAGCAGGGCGGCGAGGTCGAGGTAGGTGGTGGGGTTCCACTCCGGATGGCCCTGGAGCACCTGCACCGGATGGTGGGCGGGCACCAGGCCCAGTCCCTGGAAGGCCAGC
>DASRBU010000384.1:0-6330 GCA_035653475.1 Candidatus Dormiibacterota bacterium
CGGTTCGGGCGTTGGTCTTCACGAGCACGGTGAGAGCAGCCAGGGAGAACGCATACGACCATGGGAATCTTCGGTGAGATCCGTCGGGAGTTCATCGCCCGGCCCGACCAGGCGAAGGACCAGATCGTCTACAAGTGGCCCGACACCAACATCCGCAAGCTCACGCAGCTCACGGTCGAGCAGGACGAGCTGGCGGTCTTCTTCCGGGACGGCCGCGTGCAGGGCACCGTCACCCCGGGCCGGTGCACGCTCGACAGCTCCGAGATCCCCTTCCTCGGCATGCTGGTGGACTGGGCCTCGGGGGGCAACCTGTTCAAGACGGAGATCTACTTCGTCTCCACCCGCGAGTTCCCGAACCTGCCCTTCGGGGGCATGATCGACAACGTCGTCGACCCCGAGACCTCGCTCGCCGTGACCCTCCGGGTCTACGGGGACTACTCGCTTCGGGTCGTGGAGCCTCAGTCCTTGATCCTCAACCTGGTCGGCACCCAGAACGTGCAGACCAACGACCAGATCACGGACTGGATGCGCGAGCAGCTGCTGAAGGTGCTGCGCACCGACGTGGTGGGGCACATCGTCTCCCAGAGCTGGCCCATCCTCGGCATCGCCGCCCACACCGCCGAGATCGAGCAGGAGACGCTGACGGGGGTCCAGAGCCACGTCGGCAGCTACGGCATCCAGATCGTCCGCCTGGGCAACTTCACCATCTCGATCAAGGAGTCGGACGAGGAGGCGCTCAAGAAGTACCGCCGCGACCTCCAGTACACGCGGCTCGCCGGCGGCTTCCAGCAGTACAGCGTCGGACAGGCGCTCCAGGGCGTGGGCGAGGGCGCCGCCCAGGGTGGCGGCGCCACCGGGCCGGCCATCCTGGGCATCGGCCTGGGCCTGGGCCAGCAGGCGGTGGGCCAGCCGGCCGCCCCGGCCGGCCAGGTCCAGGTCCGTTGCGGCGCCTGCGGAGCCCTGAACGCCGAGAGCGCGAGGTTCTGCTCGGGCTGCGGCCGGCCCCTGGCGGCCCCGCCCGCCACCTGCCCGGCCTGCAAGGCGCAGAACCCGGCCGGGGCCAGGTTCTGCTCCAACTGCGGGCAGGCCCTCCAGGCCGCCGCGCCCACGACCTGCCCCCGGTGCGGGACCCAGAGTCCGGCCGGCACGCGCTTCTGCCCCAACTGCGGCACCAACCTCCAGGCCGGTCCGGCGGCCCAGGGCGAGACCGGCGGCTGAGGGAAGGGCCATGGATCCGGCGACGCGAACCTCCGCCCCGCCGGCCGGAGCCTCCCGCGGCCCCGGCCGGGTTCGGTGGGGTGTCCGCCGGGCTCTGGTCGCGATCTGGCTGGCTCTGCTCGGTCTCTTGGCCTCGCCGGCCCTCGCGCTGGCCCGGGGAGGCGGCGGTGGGCATTCCGGTTCCGGGGGCGGCGTGGGCGGTGGCTTCGGGGGTGGCAGGGGGTTCGGCGGCGGTGGCGGATTCACGGGCGGTGGCGGCTTCAGCGGGGGCTTCGGCGGGGGCACGCTCGTCCTCCCCGGCGGGGGCACCGGCCTGCTCGTGGCCGCGGCGGCGGTGGTGGCCCTGCTGCTGATCATGCGCTACGCCTCCCGGAGCCGGGGAACGGGCGTGGACACGCCCCTGCCCATCCCGGACGTGCGGCCGGCCGGCCCCGACGCCGCCGTCCTCGAGGCGGTCGACGAGATCCGCCGGGCGGACCCGGACTTCGAACCGGAGTCCTTCCTGCAGCGGGCCGAGATGGCCTTCCTGCTGGTGAAGCGCGCCTACCAGGACCGCAACGTGCACGCCGCCCGCGCCTTCATGGCCCCCGAGCTGTGGCGCGCCTGGAGCGCGGGCGTGGAGGAGCTGCTCCAGCGCCACCAGCGGCCGGTGCTGGAGAACCTGAACGTGCGCGATCTGCAGGTCCCCTTCGTGTCCCACGAGCCCACCGGCGACACCGTCCAGGTCCACTTCGACTACGTCGCCACCTCGTACGTCGTGGACGAGGAGGGGAAGGTGCTCTTCGGAGACACCGAGGACCAGCGCTACGGGGAGGTCTGGACCTTCCGACGGGCGGCCGGGGCCAGGACTGTCGTCGAGGGCGGGGTCACCGCCTCGACCTGCCCCAACTGCGGCGCCCTCCTGCAGCTTGACGACGACGGTCGCTGCGACCACTGCGGCGCCGACATCACCAGTGGCGACTACGACTGGGTGGTGGTCCGCATGGAGCCCGACCGCTTCCTCGGCGGGCGGTCGCGCGACGCCTTCGGGGCGCTGGTGCTCGACCCCGTCCGCGGGGTGGAGGTCATCCGCGCCTCCGACCCGGCCTTCGACGCGGCGGCCTTCCGTGGGCGGGTGGAGCAGGCCTTCTACGCCCTCCAGACCGCCTGGCAGGAGCGTGACCTCACCTCGAGCCGACCCTTCATGAGCCCGGGGCTGTACCTCGGATGGAGCAGCCAGGTCCGGCAGATGATCGACCTGCACAAGAAGAACGTCCTCGAAGGGCTGCGCATCGACGACATCGAGATCGTCGGCGTCGTTCACGGACGCGTCTTCGACGACATCACCGTCCGGATCACCGCCACCTGCGCCGACTACGAGGTGGACGAGCGCACGGGCGAGATCGTGTTCGGGAGCCGGTCCCCTTCCAGCTTCACCGAGTACTGGACCTTCCAGCGCTCGGTCGGGACGCAGACCACCGGCCGCAGCCTCCTGGACAAGGTCTGCCCCAACTGCGGGGCGCCGCTGGAGATCAACCAGATCGGCGCCTGCCGGTACTGCAAGGCGGCCGTGACCAGCGGTCGCTTCGATTGGGTTCTCTCGAGGATCGAGCAAGAGGATGAGTACCTCGTCTGACGAGCCGACCAGACTGGTTCCACGATCGGAGCCGGAGTCGCCACAACCATCGTCGACACCGCCACCGACCGACCGGGACCTCGGAACGGGACCGCCGGACTCGACCGGCGCTCCGAACCCGAGCACCGGTGGGCTCGAGCCGGGGAGGGGTCGTCCCCTGGTCGAGGGGCCGCCGATGTCGGTCGGCGATCCGATCCCGGAGGAGACGATCAACCGTGCCGCGGGCGTCGGGGCCCTCGCGCTGGGCGCGGTCGGCACCCTGCTGGCCCTGCTGGTGCTCCTGCTCGTGGTCCTCGCCCTGACCGGGCACCTCTGAGCCGGATGGCTCAGGGATCGAGGTGACTCGTCGCACCGCCGTCCGAGCCCTCTGCGGCGGGCTGCGCAGGCGGGGCGGGCCGGCGCGACGCCGGCCCGCGTCCAGCCGAGGGTCGGGCCCACCCAGGAAGGGGAGGTAATCGCCGGGAGACGTCCCCCGTGGCCGCCGGCATCGGCACCGGCGCCCGGCCACGATCGCCTTCGAGAGGCAGGGTTCAGCTCCCGGCCTGCTGCAACGCGTCGTGGCGTCGCTGCACCTCCTGGGCCGCCTCTCCCAGCGCCTCCTGCAGACGGCGCAGGGCCGGCTCGAAATCGTCGCCCCACATCTGGCGAAACCGATCGGCCGCCGGCCCCTTCCAGAACGTGGCGGCGATCTGCGCCCGGATGGCACCGGCCACCTCGCCAACCTGCACGCCGTGCCGGTCCAGGCTCGCCTTCAGGCTCTGCATCTGCTCCAGCTCGCCACCGATCATGGCCGTCACTCCTCCGGTCGTGCTCGACGTCGAACCCCGGCCGCCGACCGGAGCTCGCAGCCCGAATGGTGGAGGGAGGGCGCGGACGCGGGGCGGACATTGCGTCCGGCCAGCGCCGAGGGCACCCGGGACCGGTCGCCGCCGCCCCTCGTCCGTCCCGCCGGGCAGCTCGAACGGCAGGGATGTCGCCAGGCCGAGCGGCGGAACGATCCCGATCGCGACCTCGTTGGTTGCAGTAAGCAAATGAGGTACGACGAGATCGTCGGTCGAGCGTGGACCATCCTCTGGCGCCACCGTTACCTGTGGCTGCTGGGCCTGCTGGGCGGCGGCGAGGTCTCCTTCGGGTTCCCCGGTCTCCCCGGCTTCGGTCCCTCCAGCGGCCGGCCGCCCACGCTCCAGCTCGGGGCGGTGCCGGCCCAACTCGCGACCTGGCCCTCCGATCACCTGGCCCTCCTGGTGGTCCTGGGGGTCCTGCTCCTGGCCTACGCCCTGGCCTACTTCCTCGTCTCCTGTGCCGCGACCCCGGCCCTGGTCAGGGCGGCGGCCGAGCACGACGCCGGCCGGCCCTTCGGGCTTCGGATCGCCTGGCGGGTCGGGGTCGGGACCTTCCCCCGCCTGCTCGGCCTGCGCCTGCTGGTGCTGTTGGCCTGGCTGGTGGCGCTGGCCATCCTGGCAGCGCTGCTCGGGGTGACCGCCGTCCTGGCCGTCTCCCACCAGACCCTGGCCGCGATCGCCGCCGGCCTCTTCCTGGCCGGCCTGGTCCTCCTGCTCATCCCGGGCGGCGTCGCCCTGGGTCTGGTGGTCACGCTGGCCGTGCGCGCGATCGTGCTCGAGCAGCTCGGCGTCCTGGCCGCGATCGCGCGCGGCTCGCAGCTCCTCTACCGCCGCCTCGGCCGGGTGCTCCTGCTCTGGTTCCTGCAACTGGCCCTGGCGCTGGTGATCGGGCTGGCGCTGGCTGCAGCGACCCTGGCCCTGGGCGGGCTTCTGGTGGCGATCGGCATCGGCGGGTTCGCCGGGTTCGGGGTCTCGGGCGGCCTGACCACGGCCGTGGTCCTGCTGTTCGTCCTGATCGTGCTCATGGTGCCGCTGGCCGGCGCTGCCAACACCTACCTCAACGTGTACTGGACGCTGGCCTTCCGCCGGCTCGAGCTGCCGTCGGCCCCTCCCTACCCCATCGTGCCCGGGTACCCGCCGCCGGCCGGCGTCCACCCAGCGGGTGGCCCGTAGCGGGGTGCGGCGGGCGGTCGCCGTGGACTGGTCGGGACGCCTCCACGGCGCCGCGAGCGCCATCTGGACGGCGGTGGCCGAAGCGGGGTCACTGGTCGAGCTCAGGGACGGCCTCGACCGAGAGGCGGTGGGCGATCACCTGGTCGCGCTGGCGGGGTCCTGCTCCGACCTGGTGGTGGGCCTGGACTTCGCCTTCTCCCTACCGGTCTGGTTCCTGGACCGGGAGGGGTTCGAGAACGGCCTCGCCGTCCCCGAGCCGGTGGCGGAGCGCTGGCTGCGCGAGTGCCCGCCCCCGTTCTGGGGACGGCCGGGCCGCCCCCGGGGTCCCGAGCCCCAGCACCGGCGCACCGAGCTGACCATCACCCCTCGGCCGAGACCGGTCTTCCAGATCGGAGGGGCCGGAGCGGTGGGCACCGGCTCGCTGCGCGGCTTCCCCCTGCTCCGCCGCCTGCGCCGGGAGGGGTTCGCGGTCTGGCCGTTCGACCAGCCGCGTCTTCCCCTGGTGGTCGAGATCTACCCTCGTCTCCTCACCGGACCGGTGGTCAAGTCACGGGCCGCGGTGCGCTCGGCCTACCTGCGCCGCCGTGGTTGGCCCATGCGAGCCGCCGCCAGCGAGGACGCCTTCGACGCCACCGTCTCGGCGCTCGTCATGGACGCCCACCGGGACCAGCTGTCGGCGCTGTCGGTGGAGGACGACCCGGTGCTCCGTCGCGAGGGCAGGATCTGGTCGCCGACCGTCACCACCCCGTCCCCGGCTCCCGGGCGGCGGTGAGCCCGACACGCCGGCCGCGCCGCCGGAGACCTCCGCTCACCGGGCCGTGCGATCGGCCAGGGGCGCCGGAGCAGCCCTCCCCGGCTCAGGGGGACGGGCGACCGGCCGGCTTTCGAGCCACGGCGATGACCACGGTCCAGGTCGTGCGAAGCTCGGCCAGCTCCACCTGGGAGCGACGGACCAGCTCCAGCGCCTCCTCGGCGGAGAGCAGGGATTTGGCCTGCAGCACCTCGCAGATCCTGGTGGCTCCGGCCCTGAGGTCGCTGGCCATGAAGCTGCCCACCCGGCCGCCCCACTCGCCCACTGGCAGCTCGCACTCGTGCCGGGTCACCGCCTCCAACCCGGCCTGGCGGAGATAGCCGTCGAGGGACCGGAACACGACGCCGGTGGTGTCCAGCCCCAGGGGACCGGCCACGTTCCGAAGGAACTCCCACAAGCGCTCCGTGGCCGGCCCGGTGCGGCGGGTCTCCATCATGGGCTCGACCAGCTCCACCCAGCCCCCGGGACGGGTCACCCGGACCAGCTCCGCCACCACCCGCGGCCACTGCCCCAGCGGGATGCCCGAGACCAGCAAGCGCTGGTGGACGAGATCGAACACCCCCTCTTGGAAGGGCAGCCCCTGGAGCAGGTTGCCCCGCACGTGCCGGTAGCCGGAAGGATGCTCCCTCGGCCCCGCCACCAGATCCAGCCCCACCACCAGCGCCTCCGGG
>DASRBU010000385.1:0-8818 GCA_035653475.1 Candidatus Dormiibacterota bacterium
CTGCGCCGGCAGTACTTCGGGTACTACTACGCCAAAGCCCAGAACCTGCGCCCCTGGCTCCGTGCCGCCTACGACCGGGCGCTCGCGAACGTGGACTGCCTGCTGATGCCGACCACGCCCGGTGTGCCCCACAAGCACGACCCCAGCCTTCCCCTCTCCGAGCATGTGATGCGGGGCTGGGGTGTGCTCAGCAACACTGCGCCTACCGACATGACCGGGCATCCCGCGCTCACCATGCCGGCGGCCGAGGTAGACGGGCTCCCGGTGGGGGTCATGCTGGTTGGGAGGCATTTCACGGACGCCGGGCTGCTGGCCATCGCTCAGACGTACGAGCGGGCGGTCGGCTGGCTACCTCACCACCCAGGGGACCCCCGCTCCCGCCCAGCAGCGGCTCCGGAGGTGCCGGTTCGATAGGTCTGCTGTCTGCCTCCCTCAACCCGTCCTCCCCCGCGAGTGGGAGAGGACCTCAAAGAGTCAGCAGCCGAGCAGGGCTTCCTAGGTCTCCGGGTTGCGCGCCACCGACAGGTCGCAGGCTGCGCCACATCCGAGCCAGCACGTTGTCGGCTGCCAGGCGGTTGGAGCGCTCGAGGTTCTCCTCGGGAGGTGTCGGCCAGCTACTGCGCCAGCGCCACGTCCCCATCACGTCCCCGTTCTCGAAGATGGCTCTCACCGGTGACTCCTTGGCGAAGACGTCCATGCTGGTACCCCGGAATCCAGGCCCCTGGCGGAGCGCCTCGCTCAGCGCTGGCTCGCCCATCATCAGGTCCCTGGACGAATTGACCAGAAAGACGGTAGGGTTCATGAACTGCAGCTGGGCGGCACCGGCCATGCCCCAGCTGCACTCATTGAGGTCCACGTTGAGGGAGATGAGGTCGGAGCGTGTGAGCAACTCCTCCACGCCCACATAGAGCCCTCCAGCTCGGCCACGGCCTACTCGGAGATCACCCCGTCGTGGGCAGCACCTCCATTTCGGAGCCGCACGCCCGCCTGGCCACCAGCTTACCGATTCGGCCCAGCCCGACGATACCAAGCGTCTTCCGCCACATCTCGATGCCCATCGAGCCCACCGATTCGCCGCGGCGGACTAGGCGGCCACTCGTGATCACAGTGAGGGAGCGCAAGCACAGGAGGGCGAAGACGCGGTCAGCCACGGTCAGCTCCAGGACGCCAGGGTGGTGGTGACCACCACCCTGCGGTCGGTGGTCGCCGCCAGGTCCATGCTGTTGTAGCCAATCCCCCCGTCGGGAGATTCGCCTTCAGCGATGTGGAGCCTCGATCACCTGCCGGCTGAGCGGGCGCCGCCCGACGACCACGGTATCCATGCCGCAGATCATCCTCACCGTCTGCTTCCCTTTGAGATGGGAGCTCCCCGCTCCTGGCAGCCGGCGTCCACCACCTCGTGGCCGGCGGCACGCAGCGCCGTGACCGGCTCCGAATCGAGCGGAGAGCGATGGGTGGTGATGACGACGTGCCAGCCCATCCAGCTTCCCACGACGAGACCGAGTGGGTCGCACCAGCGGATCGTGCCCGAGTCGGGGGGACGCCAGGGTGGTCACACCATCACGTCGCCACCGTTGGGGTTGAGAGTGGCCCCCAGGTAATAGGAACCGTCGGCGGAGGCCAGCAGCAGCGCGGTAGGGGCCACCTCCTCGACCGTCCCCGGACGACCGAGCGGGACCTCGGTCAGTTTGCGTGCCCGCCAGCTGTCCGGGAGGGCGCGCCAGAGGTCAGTGTCCAGGGGACCGGGTGCGATGGCGTTGACCAGCACGCCGTCGGCCGCCACCTCGATGGCAAGCGAACGTGTGAAGCCGATCACGCCAGCCTTGGCGGCGCTGTAGTGGGCCATGGTGGCGGCCCCCTTCTGTGCCAGCTGGGAGGCGATGTTGATGATCCTACCCGAGCGCCGGCGGCGCATCGAAGGCAGTACGGCGCGGGTGCAGAGGAAGACGCTGCGCAGGTTGACCCGCAGCATCTCGTCCCACATCTCGACCGGCATCGACTCGACCTCCGAGGTGGTGTCGATCCCCGCGTTGTTGACCAGGATATCCACCTCGCCGAGTTCCGCTGCCACTCGCTCGAAGGCGTGCTGCACCTCTCCCTCGTCGGACACGTCGCTTCCTAGGCCGAGGCTGCGCCGGCCCCGAGAGGCGATCTCGGCCGCGGCGTCTGTCGCCCGCTGCGCGCTCAGGTCCACCACCGCCACGTCCGCCCCCTCGGCGGCGAAGAGGATAGCGATCGCTCTGCCCAAGCCCTTCCCTGCGCCGGTGACCACTGCAACCTTGCTGTCAAGCTTCCCCATTCTGACCTCCATTCGTCTTCTCGGGCCCCAGGCTACTCGCCGGGCGCCTTGATTGCCTCGAAGCTCCAGCCGACTCCTTCCTGGTTGGCCTCCTTCATCAGCAACAGGGTAGGCAGGAGCCTCGCCCTGGGTTCATCGAAGGTCCTGGCCAGATCAGTCTGCAGCCAAGCAAGCCGCTCTCCGAGTCCGCGTGAAAGCATCCCCTGCAGCCGGTCGCTGCCAGCGTTGGAGAGGTTGAGTGTCACTCACTGATGGAACGTGGTCGCGGTCCGGCGAGCGGCGAATCGAGGGCAGTCCGGGTGGCCTCGTCAGCTCGGCCGATGCTCTGCCCGGTCAGCGGGTGTCCTGGTCATGAGGCCCTCCTCACGGCTAGTGGTGCCTCGAGCGGGATCTGGAGGTCGCGGGGCAGCGCGGCATGCCCTGAGTGCGGGTGCCGTCGAGTGGTGCGGTGAGCCACTCCGGCAGGCCGCGGACGATTCCAATCGCTCACTCGGCGACGTGGTGCCTTCGAGCGCTGAGCGACGGCTCGACCACCGGGGAGTTGGCAGGGTGCTTGGCCCATTCGACCGATCTGGCCCTCTCGAACGCGCGGACGGGCTTCGGGACGTAGATCGCGTCCAGGCCGGTATGGGCGGCTGGCTCCCGCTGGCTGCAGCGACGACCGGCGCGCTCCATGCCGAGCAGCAAGGCCACCACCGGGTAGTGCGCATGAGCCGGGCCCAGCGGTGCCCCGACGCGGTCGACGGCAGCAGGACCTGACCTGCGCCTGACCCGTCCACCGCCTCCGCTGGGAGAGCGGGCCTGTGGGTCCCGATCGACTGGGGGCGGAATGAAGGAACCAAACTGCCTGTCCAGGCAGCCCTGGCCCTCGATCGGGCTCTTCTCCCGGTCCCAACGGGACATCTGGCCCACCCTAATACTGCAACCGCAGTTGTGACTCATGAGCGATCGTGCTTGCCCTGGAGGGCGCCGGTAGTGGCTCACCGGGCTCGCCAGCGCTTGGCTCGCCTCCACCACGACCACACCAGGCCAAGCTCCAGCGAGGGGGCAGCGGCAGCAGCCGGCACACCTCGGGCACCCCTGGCCAGGCCCGAAAGGACCGCCCCTGCTTGCGCCTCGGCCTGGCTTGGGATCGAGGCCAGCCAGGCAGGGGCCAGCAGGGACCGGGTGAGGTGGCGGTATCAGCTCGGCCAGTACCGGACCTCGTCCTGGTCCAGCCCGGTCTCCCCTTTTGCCTCCTTGAAACGCTGCTCCGCGATGGAGCGCGTCGCGGCCACCCTCGCCAGGTCCTGGAGCGAGACCTCGGTCGGGGCCAGGGCCAGGTCGTAGGCGATGTCGTCGGGATCGCTGAGGGAGCGGCGGGCGAGGAGGAGACCCCATCGGAACCGGTTCCAATGGGGACCTGAGGAGCCAGACCTCGGGACCGGGCCGCCGGTCGCGCCGCTCGATGACCCGGGCTCGCCCTCAGTCATAGACTCGTGGCCCCTTCTCGCCCTCGGCCACGGCGAGCCGCTGCCAGCGCTGGGTTCCAGCGCACCCTGACCACCGCCCGTGCCCGTTGCCCCAGGTAGCGCTCCAGCGCCCCCACGTCGGTCGACGCCCGCCGGTCCACGGCGTCGATCGCCACCACGCAGCGGCGGGCGGTGAAGCCCCGCCCCCGCCGCGCCTCCAGGCAGTCGAGCGTCTCCTCCGCCAGTCGGGCCCCGTCGAAGGCCGGCGGGGAGACCACCACCTGGTCCGCGGCTCGGGTCATCAGCCAGGCCGTGGCCGGCTCCAGGATGCCCGTGCCCAGGTCGAGCAGGATCGCGTCGAAGTGGCGGGAGAGCAGCCCCAGGACCTGGCGGTAGTCCTCCTCCCCCAGCAGCCGGGCCCGGGCCGGGTCGGGCGCGGCCACGATCTCGAAGTGGCTGACCGGCCGCGGCCGTCGTCCTTGCCCCTCGTAGAGGCTGACCTGGGTGGTGTAGCGGTGCAGCTCGGGCAGGGCGATCTCGGCCGGGCTGCCCGAGCGCTCGACCAGTGCGAGCAGGTCCTCCACCGTCCGCCGGTGCCGCACGTGATCCGCCAGCCGCTCACGGTAGGTGCCGTGGTGGGGGTTGGCCTCCAGCGCCACCACCCGGTCGGAGCGGTGGCAGCCGAGCACCGTGGCCAGGGCCAGACTGACCGTGGTCTTGCCCACCCCGCCCTTGGCCGAGGCCACCGCCACCTTGGCCGGCGGGTCCTTGATCGCCGTCAGCACCTGCGCCACCCGGCGCCGCTCCGCCTCCGCCCTCGCCCCCGGGTCGACGCGGCCCCCGGTCACCGCCCGCAGCGCCAGCCCCAGCGGCAACCGCGAGGGGCGGCGGTCGCGGACCACGGCCTCGGCCGAGAGCCGCGCCGGCGGACCGGTGCTCGCGGTCTCCGCCACTGGGCCGGCCACCATCCGGCCCGAGGGCGTGACGCCTCCGTCACCGGCCGTGGCTTCTGCGAGCCGGCCGGGGCTGGCCGGGTGCGCGCCCGGCGGCGTGCTGGCCCCGGGCGCTTCCACCTCCGCCGGCTCGAACAGCGGCACGATCTCGCTCGCGTCCTGGTCGCCGTTTGCCCCCATGCTCGCTCCCCCCCGTGCGGTGTTCCCGGAGCCTGGGCCGCCGGCCCCACCGGCCACCGTGAGATCGGTTGGGCTCCGTTTCTCAAACGTCTAAGCGGCCTTCCATACGTTCTGCGCGGAACCCTCGGGCAACCAGGGCGAGCGGTCGGGCGAGGCACATCGCAAGAGTTGCTCCTGGCTGCGCTCCCCAAAGAAGGCCTGAACCTGACCCACCCGACCGGCCATGGTCTCCACCGGGGTGTTGGCCAGGTAGGTCTTCATCGCCCCCCAGATCCGCTCCACCGGGTGGTGGTGAGGGCAGGAGCGAGGGCCGAAGACGAGCCGGACCCGATGCTCCCCCAGCCAGCGGGTGACCGCTCGGCAGCGGTGGATGGCCACGTGGTCGAGGAGGATGGCGATGGCCGGGGCCGAGGGGTCGGCGGCCACCACCCGCTCCAGGAGCCGAAGGAAGCCGGCGCTGGTGGCTCGGGTGGTGACCGGCGCCCGTGGGCCAGCTCGATGGTGCCGGAGATGGTCCGACGCTGAGGGGACCCCATCGAGGGGTCCCCATCGGAGTTCTCTCCGATGGGGGTCCCCGAGACGCGTCTCGATGGGGAGCCCCTTGGTGCCGAGGGTTGGGACCCGCATCCGGGTGCCCCTGACCACCCAGGTCGAGCGCAGCCAGGGAAGCAGGTGGAGGGGCACCCCATCGGAACCGGTTCCGATGGGGACCCCTTCCAAGCCCGAGGCTCGGCCAGCCGGCGTGGGATGCGCTCTTCGAGCCGGGGGCTGCCCGGCCGCGGCCGCCCCGAGCGGGGTCAGTCTCTGAGCCCGGCGATGCCCTCACGGGTGCAGATCCCGATCCAGCCACCGTGGAGGGGTCGGGGCCGAAGCGCTCGGCGATGGCGGGAGCCGGGTAGCCCTGGAGGGACATCAGGACCATGACCGGGCGCGGGGGGAAGCGGAGGAAGGCCAGGAGCTGGGCGTGATCGTCGATAGAGGGCGGTGCGAAGACGTGCTGTGGGCGCAAACGAGGGGTGGCCTCGTGGTTGGGATGTTGATTGCCACGAGGCAACTTCGTTTTGGTCGCCGCACCTCACCCCGGTAGGTGGCCAGGTCCATGACGCGCAAGACCTCTGGCACCCTGCTCAGCGCACGCGGAGCTCGACCCGGCCCCGCGCCATCGAATCCGTCATGACGTCGGACAGCCCGTCCGGGGCCACCAGGGCCAGCCCGCACCGCTCGGAGGCGCGGAGGCCCGCCCCGACCAGGATGCGGACGGCCAGCTCCTCCTGGGGTGTCCTGGGGTTGCAGGCGGCCAGGATGGCACGCAGCTGGCTCATGTGGTAGACGGTGGCCTCGGGCCTGGGCACCTTCGGCCGTTTCAGCTCCAGGAGACGGGGGTCGAGCTCGTATCCCTCCGCCCTGGCCCAGCGCAGGAAGGTGAGCAAGGCCCGGTGCGAGTCCAGCACCGTGTGCGGGCGCAGCTTCCGGCCGTGCTTGCCGATCCTCACCGCCTCCTGCGCCCGATAGACCCGCATGGTGCCGATGTCGAGGTCGGAGAACCGCCGCAGGCCGCGGGCCTGCGCCCAGGCGAGGAAGGGCTTGAGCAGGGCGTCGTCGTTCCCCAGCGTGCTCGCCGAGGCCAGGTTCCCCTCCCGCTCCAGCCGGAAGTGCTGGTAGGCGGTCTCGAGCTGGGAGCGGGGCGGGGCGGCCCGCACCGCACCCCCCGACAGCACCGTGAGCTGCGACCTCATGGGGCTCATCTTGGGCACCTCCTGGGCGGCAGCTCCCCGAGAAAGCCCCTTGGCACCGGACCTTCCGGCCTGGGTCCCACGTCGTTCCCACGGGGTTCCCCGCCGGCTCCCACGCCTCTCCCCGCGAACTCGGCCCGAGCTACGGGAGGCGGGGCGGGAGGGGGTTGGTCGGGGAGCCGGGATTTGAACCCGGGACTCCTTGGCCCCCAGCCAAGTGCGCTGCCGGGCTGCGCTACTCCCCGAACCAGAGGCCCATTGTAGGGCCTCGACCGCCGGCCCATCGTATTCAGGGAAGGGGGGCCGTATGGGCGCCGACGCCGGGAGGGGTCGGAAGCCGGTCGTGGGAGACGTGCCGAGCGGCCTTCTCGAGGTCGCCCCCCGAGGGCGCGCGAGACGACCGTCACGGCCCTCGAGGCCCGGGCCCGGTCGGGACCACCGTCCCGAGCGTTCGTGTCCGCTCACGGCCGGAGGTTGCGCACGGCGCTTCCGGCCTGGAGCGCAAGGGCGACGCGCTGCCGGCACGCGGGAGGGCTACGGCGCCCGGCCCTCCTCGCGATTCGATGCGGGCCCCGGTCACGCGTCGCCCAGGTCCGGCCCCCACCCTCGGCGCCCGTGGGGGATCGGCACGGCTCACCGGCTGCGGACGGCTCGTTCGAGCTCCGGACGGGGGGCGAGGCGGCCTTCCGGCCGCCGTCCTCGAGCAGGCAGGTGAGGGCGCGCGGTTCACCGGCTGGCGGCCGCGGTCAAGGCTGGTGTCCGCCGGGTCTTTGCGTCGCGGTTCTCGCCCCGGCACCCAGCGCCGGGAGCGCGTCGCGGACACGGTGGCGATCCCCGCTGGCCGCGGCCGGTCCTCGACGCATCTCGGAGAGCCGTACCGGGGTCGGTGATCTTCCCGATCCGACACGGCGATGAGAGGCGCCACGGGCTCGGGGGCTGCCGGGGAGGCCACCACGCGGCCGCCGCGCGGTGTCGACGGCGAGCGGCCCGCCTTCGAGCGTGAGGCCGCCCACGGCCCGTCGTGGGGTCGCGGTGGCGTTGACCGGGGCGCGGGGCCGGCCGGCCGCGGCGCTCCGCCGGTCGGGATCAGGCCATGGCCACCTGTCATGTGAGTGATGAGCCCGGGTCGCGTCCGGCCCGTGGCCCACCCGAGCGCCGGCGAAGCCGAAGGGAGCCCGCGGTGGTGGGCATCCGGATCGACCCGGATGGCGATGATCTGGCCTCGGGACTCCGGGTGGCACGCCGGGCGGGGCAACGTCGAGCGCGAACCGCGCCCGTGCGGCCCTTTGCGCCGCGCCAGCCCGCCGCTTCCTCGACCCGTGCGGTGCCGCGGGTGCGGGCCGGTCGGGCGACGACGCTCGGACCTGCCCCAGCGCTCGGCGAAGGTCGACGTCTCGCCTGACGCCGGGGTCCCGGCACCCCGTCGCCCCGACCACATTGTGCGCTGCTCGGTCGAGCGCATCGGCGGCGTCGGCCCCGGGCGGTGCCTGCTCGATCCGCGACCGGCCGGAACCTGGCCTGGGGTGCTCCGTCGGCGCTCGATCCGATCACGGCCCCGATCGCCGGGACCACGCCCTGGTCCGGTGTGGCCCCCGCCGCTCCCCCCACTCGGCTCCTCCGCTCGACCCGACCTCGAGATCGTCGCCGAGGCGACCATGGGCGCGGAGGCGTGGCGGCCGAGCACGCTCTGGCCGACCGGCGCCGGCAGCGGGCGTGGGGCCGACCGCGGGAGGACACCGGCGGCCGGAGGTCGCCACGACGCCGCCACAATGGAGAGCGTGACGGGAAGGGGGTCGAAGGGGCGCGGCCCGACCGTGGCTTGGATCGCCGTGACGCCGGTCAAGGGGCTCCGCCTTCAGCACCGGGAGCGGGTGGAGCTGACCGAGGCGGGCGTGCTCGGGGACCGTGCCTTTTTCCTCGTCGACGAGCGTGGCCACCTGGTGAACGGCAAGCACCTGGGGCCCCTACTCGCGGTGGTGGCCGACCACGACCCCGAGGCGGGGCGGCTCGCGCTGCGCTTCCCCGCCGGGCGCGAGGTGGCGGCGCGGGTCGAGCTCGGCACCCCGCTCGAGGTGCGCTTCTTCGGCCGGGAGATGCGGGCACGGTCGGTGGAGGGCCCCTTCTCGGCGGCGATCTCCGAGCACTGCGGCCGTGCCCTACGGCTGGTTGCCACCCCGCCCGGGCGGCCCGGCGTCGACCGTG
>DASRBU010000386.1:0-8566 GCA_035653475.1 Candidatus Dormiibacterota bacterium
TACGTCCCGAACGAGATCGTCGTCCACCTCGGACGGGTCCACCACCAGCAACCTACGACCATGCGCGGCCAAAGCGGCTTCCACGTACTCGGCCCCGAAGCGGGCGAAGCGATCTCGGTGTTCAACCACGATCGTGGTCACAGCCTGATCACGAAGGAGCGCCAGAAACTTGCGCCGCTTTCCGTTCAGGGCAGACCCCACCTCGGTCACCACCCGGCCAACCACCAAGCCGTTCCTCGCCGCCCAGGCCGACACCCGCGCCACCTGCCGATCGAGATCACCGGCTTGGTCAGCCGATGACACGCGGGCGTACACGGCGGTGATGCCGGAGGAAGGGACCGGGACTGGCTCGCCGATCACGATCAGCTCGCCTGGTCGGCGGGCACCGGGAGCTTCCCCGACTTGCACCAGCGGAGGGCCGCTGAGTACGAGACACCCTGCTCTCGCGCCCACTCCTTCAGGTTCACGGCCGTAATTCTAACCGATTAGAAGGGGCTTACGACAATTTGTTTGGCAGCAGTTGCAGCCCCCGCCGGGTTCGAGCCCGGAACCACTTCGCGAGGCCAGGAGCAGATCATGGCGACAGAGAGCCACATCGAGAGCGGGGCGGCGGTCAGCGATCCGGATCGGCAGAGCGCGGTCTGGTTCCTCGGCGGGCTCCTGCTCGTACGGGCGGACGGTGCCCACACCGGCGGCCGGCTCGCGGTCATCGAGCACGTCGCGCGGCGTGGGTACCGTGCTCCGCTGCACGTCCACGCTGTCGACGATGAGACGTTCCTCGTCATGGAAGGAACGCTTCGCGTCGTCTGCGACGGCGTCGAGCACGTCCTGGAGCCCGGCGCGCTCGCCGTGCTGCCGAAGGGCAGCCGGCACGCGTTCGTGGTCACGTCCGACGGCGCCCGGTTCCTGACCCTGAACCAGCCGGCGGGGTTCGACGACTTCGTCGGCGAGGTCGGCGTACCCGCACCCCAGCGGGTCCTGCCCGCTCCCCTCGAGGGCCCGCCGGCCCCGGAGGCCCTGGAGGAGCTGGCGGCCGCGGCGCGTCGGCACGGGATCACGATCGTCGGACCGCCGCCCGAGCTCTGAGCGGCGGAGGCGAAGGCGCCGCCGGCCGTCCCGGCGGCGCCGAGCGCTCGCCGTAGAGGACCCGAAGAAGGTCGGCGACCGTGACCGGACGACGCGTCCGGCGCTGCTCGCCGGGCACGTCCGCTCGGCTCCGACCAACCGGACGTGTCCGTCCTCGGCCGCGGAGCGCATGCGGTAAAGACGTCGCCGCGGTCGTCGCCCCCGCTCCCGAGCGTCCTCGGCGGCGGGACGGCCTCGCTCATCCATCGCCGGTTCCCGTGGTCAGATCCCCGGATCGGCGCGCTCCCCGCCACGATGGCCCACCCGGCGGGAGCGGCGCGCACCCGGCGGGCTGCGGCCCCACCCGCTGGAAGGTCACCTGGAACCCGTGACCTGGTGCGCGGCCCGGCGACCGGCACCGTCCCCGGCGCCGGTGTCCAATCCCGGCTCCACCGACGAAAGCGGTACCGGCTGCGGACACGGGACCTCCACCCCACCGCCCCGGAGCCGATGCGGGCCTTGGTGAGCGGGAACCCGGCCTCCACGGTGACGCAACCCGTCGATGGGTGCGCGGTGACGTTGCCCCATCGTCGGTCGCACGACGACGGCCGGGCATGCCCCTCGGCGAAGCCCGGCCGGACCGGCGCTCAACCGGAACCGGCCCCGTATCGATCGCCTCGGCTCAGACCTGGGGGCCGCCCGGCGGTCCCACGCAGCGTCCTCTGGCCGGATCGCCGAGGTTCGGAGACGCCTCCCCACCATCGGCCGAGCTGCGATCGCGCTCGGGCTGACGTTCGCCGGGGAGCCGGGCCCCGGCGATGGGCCCCGGACGCCTCGGGTCGAGGCGTGCCGGGGCCCCGCCCGGCCCAGCTCAGGTCAGCTTGATGTTGATGTCACCGCTGAAGAAGCCGGGCGTCCAGACCAGGGTCAGCCCATGCGGGGCGTTGGCGCTGGCCTCGAAGGCGATGCACTTGGGGCCGCTGTCGGCGCCCTTGGTGAGGTTGACCGCGTCGAAGACTGGGCAGTTGTCGGTGAAGGTCACGGTGTGCTTGATCCCCTTGCCGTCCAGCAGGACGAAGTTGGTGGGGTTGAAGTTGGCCTCCTGGTCGGCGTTGTTCTTCATGTCCACGTTCATGGTCACGTAGACGTTCCCGGCCTCGGGCGTCTCGAACTCGTTCCCGCTGGAGGCGCCGTAGACCAGGTTGGTGACCGTGACCACCACCCCGTTGTGCACCGCGCAGGGCTGCTGGCAGGCGGGTGCGGCCGGCTTCTGGGCGGGCGCCGGCGACTTCGCCGCGCTCGCGGGCGGGCGGGCCTGGCTCTGGGCCGTGGTCTGCGTCGGCTGCGCGCTGGAGCCGCCACAGGCGGCGAGCAGGGCCGCGCCGAGGACGAGCAGGCCCCCCAGGACGCCCGACCGGACGCGCCCCGGCCACCGCCGGTGCGCCGCCCGGCCCTCCTCTCCGGCGACGTGACGATCGGTGATGACTCCCCTCTCGATGCTCACGATCTCGTCTACCTCCTGGATGTCGATGTCGACCCCATGGCCGGGCGGCGCCCGACCGGCGACACCGGGCGCCGGCGCGCGGAAGCCCGACCGCGGTCGATCCCCTATCTCCCGGGGCGATGCAGGCCACGCCGGAGCGCGCCCGCGCCACGCTCGTCGCCGCCGCCGTGCGGCGGCGGTCTCAGTCCCCTACCTCGGGTGACGGGCTGACCCCCGGGCCATCTCCCGGAGGTCGGGGTACGGCGAGGAGGCGGGGGCCAGGCGACGCACCTCCTCCACCAGCTCATCGACCCGGCGCACGATCGCGTCCCCGGGCTCGAAGGGCACGGGTCCGCCCGGAGGGCTCGCCTCCACCTCCTCGATCACCCCCTCGATCAGCCGGCGGACCTCGTTGGCCGGGGGCGGCAACGCCCAGACGCAGTGGCCGAACGGCCCTTCGCTCCGCACCCGCCACAGCTCGTGGCCGCGGGGACGGGTCGGCACCCGCCAGGGCGCGGGGCGGCTCCCGCCCCCGTCCCTCCGCCTGGGCGAGGGCCAGGCGGCCTCGGCCGCGGCGCAGGTGGCGTAGACGGCCCGCCAGGGGTCGCTCCCGGCCAGGTCGGCGAAGGCCCGGGCCCGGGCCGGGAACCAGACCCGGGGATCGGGGACCCCCCGCCGCTCCCCCCGGGCCGGGGTCAGCAGTCGCTGCAGCTCGTCCACCCGCGGCTCCAGCCCCGACCAACGATCCGAGCCCAATCGCAGCGCGCGCTCGACCGTGCCCAGGTCGAGCTGGCGCAGGGCGAAGAGCAGGAGCGGCGCCACCACCTCGTCCGGGCCGAGGCGGGGGAGCACCCGCTCGCGCGCCTCCTCCAGGACCGACGACCACCGCCCGCCGCGCTCCTGCTCGCGCAGGTACGCGATGCGCAGGGGCAGGGCGCGATTGGTGCCCCACTGGCCGCCGGCCAGGGTGACGACCACGTTCATCGGCTTGGTCCCGGGGCCCACCACCAGGACCGCCTCCGAGCTGTGGGCCAGCCTCGGGTCGCCCTCCAGCCAGCGCTCCGCCTCGGCCAGCCCGGCGCTGGTGTCCTCGGGGTCGACCTCGACCAGCTCGACGCTGCCGAAGCGCTGGCGGAGGGCGGCGTCCCGGAGGCGCTGGGCGTGAGCACGAACCCGCTCCGAGCCCACCAGCCGCAGATGGACCCGCCCCCGGGGCAGCAGGCGGAGCGCCAGGTAGCGGACCAGAGCCCCGACGGCCGCCTCCGCCTGCCCCTCCGGGCTCCATCCCCGCGCCTCGCGGTTCTCGGTCTGGCCCACGGCCATGAGCAGCAGCAGCCCGCCCCCCACCGGCGGGGCGGCCCCGAGGTCGAGGTCCTCGGCCAGCGCCGCCAGGGCGTCGAGGAGATGATGGGGCCAGTCGTGGTTGGCCAGCCGGCCGTGGCTGGCGAGGCCGCCCAGCCGGCAGAGCTGCTGGACGGCGGGGGCCCCCACCAGCGCCCGGACCGGCCCCGGGGCGAGGTCGGTCCAGCGCTCCAGGAGCCGGCCCAGCGCCTCGTCGGCCTCGGGACCGTCGAGAGCGCGGACCAGGGCGTGCTCGCGGCTGACCGGGTCCTGACAGGCCAGCTCGCGCACGTGGCAGTCGACCCAGGGCCGGGCCAGGTAGAGGGCGGAGGCCGGGTCCCCGGTCGCCCGGATCAGGAACGAGGTCTGGAGCGCCCGCCGGTACCACCGCCATCCCGTCTCGTCGGCCGGTTTGCGCCCCGTCCCCGCCGGCGGGCGAGGGGGGTCCAGGGCCAGGACCTCGGGATGGCGCTCGCGCACCGCCCTCAGCTCCTCCTCGCCGACCTCGACCCGGCCGAGGGCGCGCCAGTCGAGCGCCCGCGCCGCCGCCAGCGCCCGCCAGACCCGGCGCTCGGCCTCGGTCTCGCCCAGATGGGCGAGCACGTCGTACTGGTGGGTGCGCACCAGCCAGGGCACCAGGTCGGCGTGGAGGCGGAGGACGCGCGGGGCGCGGTGGTCCTCGCCCTCCCGCCGCGGCTCGAACACCTGCGGCAGGTGCCCGGCCTGGACCATGCCCAGCAAGGCGCCGACGAAGCCGACCTTGGGGCCGCCGCCCATGACCAGCGCCACCTCGCCCTCCCCGGGCCGGGGGGCGAGGTCGCGCAGTCCCGCCTCGGTCGCCTCCCGAAAGCCGTCGACGTCGAACCGTCGTACCTCGGCCACCCGGACCCGCACCCCGCGCTCCTCCAGCAACGGGCGCGCCAGCTGGGCCAGGCGCCAGGTGTCGCCGGGACGGGGCGGGTCCTGACGGGTGGCGACCAGGAGCAGCCCGTCGCACCCCGCCCTCAGCGCCGCCTGGAGCGGCGTGGTGGCGAAGCGGACGCCGGTGGGCGACGTGATCCGGGGCGGCAGGCTCAGCCGCTCCCAGCGGTCATCTCCGTCCGGCAGCCGCTCCAGGTCGGAGAGCCGGACGGCGAATTCCTCCACCGTAGAGGCGTCCAGGTCCGCCGCCCCCAGCACGTGGATGCCCAGGCACCGTACCCCTCGTCCATCCGACCGCTGCCGCTCGTTCACCTCAACACTCCCCAACATCCGGGTCCCCTCCACCGGGCGCGCCCCGCCGGCACCGCGTCCGCCGCCGGCCCGCACCGGCTCGATCGATGGGCCGCCCCCGGGCCCGCGCTCGGGCGCGGGCCCGGGCCTCCGAACCGTCCCGCCTATCCGACCGCCGGCTGGCGGGGACGACCGAAGAAGGCCAGCAGCGCGCCGACGAAGAGCAGCACGCCGGAGACGATCCAGAAGAGCGAGGCGGCGACGAACCCGACCACGCAGGCCACCAGCATGAGGAGGGCGGCCAGGCGCGGCCTGGCCAGGGCCATGGCCCCGCCGACGATCCCCACCACCCCGGCGAGCAGGGCCAGCCAGGCGAGGCCGCTGACCGTGCCCGCCCCATGGGCGTGCAGGGCCGCTCCCACCCCGCCGATGAACCACTCGATCACCGACACGACCAGCCCCAGCGCGCCACCGGCGATCCCGAGGCCGAGCGCAGTTCCACGCATCCACCAACCTCCTTGGGGTCCTGGAAACGACGTCGAGCCATCCCTCCCGGCTCGATCTCCGCTCGCATCTTCATCAACGCCCGAGGGCAGCCGTCCGCTCGCCGGCTCCGGCGGCCGGACCGGGACGGGCACGGCCGGGGCCGCCCGAGCGCCGGCGCGCCACCGGCGCCACGTCGCCTCAACGGGGGCCGATCCCGGCCGCGACGCGTTTGACATCGGCCTTGAGGCTCCGGAGCGCGGTCACGATGGCGTCGTCCGGCTGGAAGCCCTCCGGCTGGAGGTCATCCGGCCCGCCGGGCGGGCGCTCCCGCACCTCCCTGATCACCCCCTCGATCAGCTCGCGCACCTCCTCGGCGGAGGGCGGCAGCGCCCAGACCCGGTGCCCGAAGGGGCTTTGGTTGCGCACCCGCCACAGCGCCTGACCACACGGCCGTCCCTCCACCCGCCAGGACGAGGCGTCATACCCGCCTCCGCGCCGCCTGGGCGAGGGCCAGGCGGCCTCGGCTGCCGCGCAGGTGGCGTAGACGGCCCGCCAGGGGTCGCTCTCGGCCAGGTCGGCGAAGGCCCGGGCCCGGGCCGGGAACCAGGCCTGCGCCTCCCGCACCGCCTCGCGCCCCCGCCCCCGGGAGCCCAGGAGGTGCCGCTCCAGCTCGGCCACCGGTCCCTGCAGCCCCCGCCAGCGGTAGGAGGCCAGCTCCAGCACCCGCCGGGCCGTGTCCAGCCGCAGCTCGCGCAGGGCGGAGGTCAGGACCCGGTCCACCACCCGGTCGGGACCGAGGCGGAGCAGGACCCGGTCCCGGTCCACCTCCAGACGCGACGACTGCCGTTGCCCGTCTTCCCTGAGGTTGCCCACCTGCCTGAGGTTGCCCACCTGCAGCGACCGGGCCCGGTTGGTGGCCCACTGCCCTCCGGCCACGACCATGGCCACGTTCATCGCCTTGGTCCCCGGACCGGTGACCAGGAGCACCTCGGCGCAACCGGCCAGGTCGCGGTCGGCCTCCAGACGATCCGCGATCACCGCCGTGGCCGCCTCCACGTCCTCGGGGTCGACCTCGATCACCGCCACGCTCCCGAAGCGCAGCTCCTCGGCCCGAGCCCGGAGGCGCCAGGCGTGTTCGCGCACGTCCGCGGACGCCACCAGCCGGAGGTGGATCCGCCGGCTGGGCGTGGAGCGAAGCGACAGGTGGTCGGTCAGGCCCCGCAACGCCGCCTCGGCCTGTCCCTCGGCGCTCCAGCCCCGCTGCTCCCTGAGCCCGGTCTCGCCCACCGGCAGCAGCGCCAGCAGCTCCTCCGTCACCGGCGGCAGGGCGCCGGGGGCGAGGTCGTGGGTCAGCGTCGCCAGGTGGTCGCGCAGCTCCAGGCGCCAGTCGTTCCCCTCCTCGCGCAGCTTGCCGTGGCTGGCCTCGCTGCCCAGCCGGCACAGCTTCCGGACCTCCTGGTTCTCGAGCAGGTCCCGGACCGGCCCCTGCCTTAGGGCCTGCGGCCGTTGCAACAGCCCGGCCAGGGCGCCGGGCTTCCCCTGGCGGAGGGCCTGGAGCCCGGCGTGGTCGCGATTGGGGTCCTGGAAGGCCAGCTCCAGGACCCGGGCCTCGGTCCAGGGACGGCCCAGGTAGAGGGCCGAGCGACGGTCGCCGGCGGCCCGGACCAGGAGCGAGGCCTGGAGCGCCCGCCGGTACCAGCACCACTCCGCCTCCCCGGTCGGCTCCTTGCCAGGCGCGGGCAGCGGGCAGGGGAGGTCCGGGACCGGGACCTCGGGATGACGCCGACGCAGCTCCTTCAACTCGGCCGCACCGATCTCGGCCCGAGCCAGCGCCTGCCAGTCCAGGGCCTGGGCCGCGGCCAGCGTCCGCCAGGCCCGCCGCTCGGCCTCCTCGATCTCGGCCAGAGCGGCCAGCACGCGGTACTGGTGGGCGCGCACCAGCCAGGGCACCAGGCTCACCTCCAGCCGCAGCTCCCGAGGCGGGACCAGGGGCTCGCCCTCGTAGGGGAGCTTGAGCAGGCGCGGGGTTCTCCCGGCCTGGATCAGGCCGAGGAGCGCGCCGACGAAGGCCAGCGTGGCCCCGCCGCCGAGGTTCAGCACCACCTCGTCGGCCCGCGTCTCCTGGATGAACTGCTCCAGACCCTGCCTGGCGGCGGTGCGAAAGCCCTCCAGGCCGAACTCGGCCACCTCGACCCTCCGCACCATCACCTCGCGCCGGCGCAGCAGCGGCTCCACCAGCTCGGCCAGGCGCCAGGTGTCCCCGGGATCGGGCGGGCGCTGACGGCTGGCGAGCAGGAGCAGCCCGTCGCAGCCGGCCTCCACGGCCGCGTGCAGCGGCCTCATCGCGTAGCGACGTCCGCCCGGCGACGGGAGCTGCGGCGGCCGGGTCAGCTCGTTCCAGCGCGCACCGTCCCCGGACAGCGCCTCCAGGGCCTTGAGCCTGTCCGCGAACTCAGGGGGCTTCACGTCCAGGTCCGCCGCCCCCAGCACGTGCACGCCCAGGCGCTGCAGCCGGGGCACCGACCTCGCTCGCCCTCCGCTCATGGTTGCCCCTCCGTCGGCCCGGCCTGCCGGCCGGCGACCTCGACCGTCGTCCTCACGTCCCGATATGGACGTCGAGGCCGTGGCTGTGACGCGGTCGCCCCGCTCGCCTCGGCGCCGCCGGTCGGCGTCCCGACGGGGCCGGCCGCCACCAGCCGGGCCACGTCCGGGTCGAAGAAGCCGATCACGGTGAGCAACGACCACACCGCGTCCTCGTCCAGGCCGGACAGCGCCCGCGCCCCTTCTCCGTCGTACAGGCGCTCGGCCAGCTCCCTCAGCAGGGGCATCAGAAGGCGCCGGCCACGGGCCCGCGCCGCCCGCCGGCGGGCGTCCAGGCCCTCCTGGCAGCAGAGCGCTCGGTACTGGTTGGGGGTCAGCGCCAGCTCGCCCGAGGCCAGCCGCCGACGCAGCTCCCGACGGCCCCAGTCCAGCTCCAGG
>DASRBU010000387.1:0-6516 GCA_035653475.1 Candidatus Dormiibacterota bacterium
CCTCCGCCCGTGACCACGACGCCGGCCGGGAGCAGGCCGTCGTAGCCGCTGCGCCGTACCTCCTCGCGCGCCAGCTGGAAGATCTCCCGCACCCGGGCGCCGATGATCTCGGCCAGGAGCCGGCGCGGCGTCTGCCGGAGACGATCCCCGCCCACCTGTCGCACGTCGATGCGCTCCTCGGCAGGGATCACCTCGGGCAGCGTGTGCCCGTAGTTCAGCTTCAGCTGCTCCGCCTCCACCAGCGTGGTCCGGAGCCCGATGGCGATGTCGTTGGTGACGTGGTTCCCGCCCACGGGCAGCACCGCCAGGTGCAGGGCCGAGCCCTCGTTGTAAACCACCACGTCGGTCGTGCCCGCACCGATGTCGATCAGCACCACGCCCAGGTCGACCTCGTTGGGCGTCAGCACACCCTCGCCCGAGGCCAGACCTTGACCCACCACGTCATCGACGTCGAACCCCGACTGGTGGACGCACTTGATCACGTTCTGAACCGATGTCTGGGAGCCGGTGACGATGTGCGTCTCGACCTCCAGCCGGTGCCCCGTCATGCCAATGGCGTCCTTCACACCCTCCTGGCCGTCGACCGTGAAGGTGCGGGGCAACACGTGGATGACCTGGCGGTCGCTGGGTACGCTGATGGCGCGCGATGCCTCGACAACTCGCTCGACATCGTCCTCCGCGATCTCACGATCGGGACGAGACACCGCCACCACTCCGCGGCTCGTCTGGGAAGAGATGTGCGGCCCGGCCAGCGACACCACCACCGACTCCCCCCGCACACCGGCCATGCGTTCGGCCGCGATCATCGCACCCTGGATGGCGTGCACCGTCTTCTCGATGTTGACCACCACGCCGCGCCGCAGGCCCTCCGCGGGAACCTCTCCGACGCCCTCGACCGTGATCTGGCCGTGCTCGTCCGCTTCCGCGATGACGGCGGCCACCTTGCTCGTGCCGAGGTCGAGTCCGACTAACCGCTTCCGCCTGGACAAGGGGTGGTGCGTTGCCTCCGGGAACGTGGGGAAATACCTGGCGCGACCAGGGTAAGTATATCCGGCAGGGGCAGCAAGACCAAGATTTTGTGTCCGGTCGTGACCGCCACCACAGATGTAGTGGAGGGCCCCGCGCAAGGTCGGCGCGGCTCCCCGCCTCGATCGGGGCCTCCGCCCGGGGCGGGAACGGATCGTACGGCCTCAGTGACAGGTGGAGGTGGTCACCAGGATGGGGGCGGCGGTCGCCCGCGGCGCCGGCGCCGAGGAGCGTGAGGAGCGGTCGTGAGCGGACGCCGGGGGCCACTCCGCCACCGCCGCCGCGCTCGGGTTCATCACGTTCACGTAGCGGAGGCGCGGGTCGTCGTAGTTCACGCCGGCGGCCTGGAGCTGGCGGAGGGCCGCCACCTTCTGCGAGAGGGCCGCCAGCTCCTCCGGGGTCAGCACCCGGCCGAACTGTACCTGCCAGCCCCGGGCCACGACCATGGTCAGGTTGCCGCAGGCGTCGAGGGTGAAGGAACGAACCTGCTGGCCGATCAGGCCCGGCAGCTGTCGCTGCACGTCGACCAGCGCCACCAGCAGCGCTCGGTCCATCGCCGACCGCCCCGGCCGGGGCGCCGGCCGGGGCGGCCCGTCGATCTCCAGCAGCCCCGAGTCGCGGCCCCGGGCCGGCCCGAGCACCACCGCCTGGTCGGAGAGGTCGTAGGGCGGCCCGGCGCCCGCCCGGTACACGGCCACCGGCTGCCACTCCTCGACCCGGATCGTGACCCGATCGGGGAGGTCGGTCGAGACCGAGGCAGTACGGACCCAGGGCGAGGCCAGCAGCCGCCGGCCCACCGCCCGCGGATCGACCATGAACACGCTGCCCGGCCGCTCCAGCCCGGCCAGGGCGACCACCTGGGCGTCGGTCAGGCGCTGGTTGCCCGAGACCTGAACCCGGGCGACGTGGCCGATGGGGCCGGCGAGCAGGGCCACCAGCAGCCCGACCTCGGCCAGGAGCAGGAGCAGGGAGCCGCCGCGCCGGCGCCGGCCGCCGACGGCCCGCCCACGCCGTGTCCAGGGGGCGCCGGCCCGGCCCGGCGCCGCCCTCCGCGGCGCCCGGCCGGCGGCGGTCAGGGCCGGGGAAGGGAAGGCTCGCAGGCCGCGGCCCCGCGGGTGGCCGAAACGGCGCGGGCTCACGGCTCCGGCCGGCTCCGACGGTGGCGTTCGAGGCCATGGCGGACCAGGCGCTCGCAGAGCTCCTCGAAGGCCACCCCGGCTGCCCTGGCCGCGTCGGGCAGGAGCGACAGCTCGGTGAGCCCGGGCACGGTGTTCACCTCCAGCACCCAGGGGGTGCAGTCGGGGGAGACGATGAAGTCGACCCGGGCCATCCCCTCGCAGCCGAGGACACGGCAGGCGGTGGCGGCCGCCGACTCCAGGGCGGCGGTGGCGGCGGGAGGGACCCGGGCAGGGATGATGTGCCGGCTCTTACCGGCCGTGTACTTGGCCTCGTAGTCGTAGGTGGGGTTGTCGTACGTGATCTCGAGGCTGGGCAGGACCTGCAGCTCGGGCGTGGCCAGGACGCCCACCGTCACCTCGGTCCCGGCCACGAAGCGTTGCACCATGACCCGCCGGTCGTAGCGCCCGGCCGACAGCAGCCCGCTCGCCAACTGGTCCGGGTCGGCGGCCACGGTAAGCCCGATGGTCGAGCCCTCGCGCACCGGCTTGACCACCAGGGGAAACCCGTACCGAGCGGCCAGGCGTTCGACCTCCCCGGCGTCGCCCGCGGCCTCGACCTCCAGCTCCTCGAACTCCGGGACCGCGAGCCCGGCCGTCCTCAGCACCCGGTTGGCCATGGTCTTGTCCATGCAGAGCGCGCTGGCCAGCACCCCAGAGCCCGTGTACGGGACCCCCAGCAGCTCCAGCATCCCCTGCACGGTGCCGTCCTCGCCCGGCCGGCCGTGGAGGGCGATGAAGACGCAGTCGAAGCCGCCGTCACGGATCCGCTCCCAGCAGGACGGACCCAGGTCGAGGATCTCGACCCCGTGACCACGGCGAGCCAGCGCCGCCGCCACCTGCGCGCCCGAACGCAGCGAGACCTCGCGCTCCGCCGACCAGCCTCCGCAGAGCACCGCAACCCTCATGCGCTCCTCCCCGACGTCCGGGTCCTGGACCGCCCTCGATCCAGGGTCACCGATCCGGCGGCTCGGCTCATCGGTCCGGCCACCGTCCCACCTTCTCCACCTCGGTCTCCAGGGCCACGCCGAACCGCTCCCGCACCACCACCTGGATGCGCCGGATCAACCGGTCCACGTCGGCCGCGGAGGCCCCGCCCAGGTTCACGATGAAGTTGGCGTGCTGACCCGACACCTGGGCACCCCCCTCCCGCGCCCCCTTCAGACCGGCGGCCTCGATCAACCTGCCCGCCGAGTCCCCGGGTGGGTTGACGAAGACACTGCCGCAGTTCCGGGTACGGATGGGCTGGGTACGGACGCGCTGCTGGGTCCAGTGCGCCATCCGGCGGCGGGCGGCGGCGCCGTCGCCGGGGCGCAGCTCGATCCAGGCCCCCGTCACCAGGGCGCCGCGCAGCCGCCCCGCCCGCAGGGCGGAGGTGCGGTAGCCCAGCCCCAGCTCGGCCGCGGGCCAGGTCCGGGGCTCGCCGTCCGGCGCCACTCCCTCCACCTCGACCAGCACGTCCGCCAGCTCCCCGTCCCAGCAGCCGGCGTTCTGGTAGACGGCCCCTCCCACCGTCCCCGGCACCCCGATCGCCCACTCCATCCCGACCAGGTCGTGGTCGGCGCAGATGCGGGCCAGGCGCATGAGCTTCAGGCCGGCCTCGGCGTACACGCGGTGCCCCTGCACCCGCCACTCCCGATTGACGCAACGGATGACCAGGCCCTCCACGCCGCCGTCGGCGACCAGCAGGTTGGTGCCGGCGCCGAGCAGCAGGTAGGGGATGCCGCGCTCCTGGCAGGCCCGCACCAGCGGCGCCGGCGTGGAGGTGACCACCAGGTACTCCGCCGGGCCACCGATGTTGAACGAGGTCAGGCGGGCCAGCGGGTGATCCCGCCGCAGGCCCGGGAGCCGGGCCAGCCACTCGAGGTTAGCCGGTGTTCGCCAGCTCGTGACCAAGCCTCCAGACGTCCCCTGCGCCCATGACCAGCAGCAGGTCACCCGGACGGACCAGCCCCTCCAACCGGAGGCGCGCGGCCTCCAGGTCGGGGGCGAAGCAGGCCCCGGGGACCCGCTCCGCCAGCTCGGCCGCGCTCACCCCCGCCGGCGCCTCCTCCCCGGCCGGGTAGATCTCGACCACCACCACCACGTCCGCCACCTCGAGGCTGGACGCCAGCTGGTCGCGAAGCGCCAGGAAACGGGAATAGCGATGGGGCTGGAAGACCAGGATCACCCGTCCCTCCGTGAGCTCACGGGCCGCGGCCAGCGTCGCCCGCACCTCGGTCGGATGATGGCCGTAGTCGTCGTACACGGCCGCGCCCCGCCAGCTGCCCAGCCGCTCCAGCCGGCGGTGAGCGCCCCGGAACCCGGCCAGCGCCGCCGCCGCCGAAGCGGGATCGACCCCCAGCTCCACCGCCAGGGCCAGGGCGGCGGTGGCGTTCTGCAGGTTGTGCCGGCCCGGCACCGAGAGCCGTAGCTCCACCAGCCGGCGGCCGTGGCGAAGCACCCGGGACGGGTGCCCGGGCAGGCAGCGGTAGTCGGCGTCCTCGGCGAAGCCGTAGGTCACGCGCCGCCCACCCACGGCCATGGCCCGGGCCAGCGCGTCGTCGGCGCAGACCACGGCTACCCCCGGGATCACCTCCAGGTGGCGGCGGAAGAGCGACTCCACGTCGGCCAGGTCTCGGAAGTGGTTGGCGTGGTCGAACTCCACGTTGGTGACCACGCCGTGGCGGGGGCGGTGCAGGGTCAGGCTGCGATCGGACTCGTCCGCCTCGGCCACCAGCCAGGGGCCCCGGCCGGCGCGGCTGCCGGCGTGGTCGCCGGCGAGCACGGTCGGGTCCAGGCCGGCCTCGGTCAGGACGCGGCCGAGCATCAAGGTCACCGTGGTCTTGCCGTGGGTCCCGGCCACCGTGATCGACTCGCCGGCCGCGATCAGCTCGGCCAGGAGTTCGGGACGGGAGAGGGTCCGGGTCCCCGAGGCGCGGGCGGCCGCCAGCTCCTGCAGGTCCGGCCGGACGGCGGTGCTGTACACGACCAGGTCGCGGCCCAGCACGTGCGCCGGGTCGTGGCCCAGGCGGATGGTCGCCCCTCGCGCGGCCAGCGAGCGCAGCGCCGGCGAATCGCAGCGGTCGCACCCCGACACCTGCTCGCCCCGGGCCAGTAGGACCTGGGCCAGGGCGTGGCAGCCGGCCCCTCCGATCCCCACGAAATGGACCTTCATCGCACCCCCGCCGGCCGCCGGGCCTCGGCGACCACCCGCTCCAGCACCTGCACGATCCGGCGGGCGGCGTCCGGCCGGCCGAGGGCGGCCGAGGCCTTGGCCATGGCCCAGAGGCGGTCGACGCTCAGCGAGTCCAGCACCTCCAGCAGGCGGGCCGGGGTCAGCTCGGCGTCGGGGATGCACACCGCGGCCCCGGCCCGGACCATCTCGGCCGCGTTCCGCTCCTGGTGGCCTCCGCCGAAGGTCCCTGGCACCAGCACCGCCGGCAGGCCCATGGCCGTCAGCTCGGCGCAGGTGCCCACCCCGGCCCGGGAGACGACCAGGTCGACCCGGGCCAGGAGCTCGGGCATTCGCTCGCTGAACGCGATCGGCCGATAGCCCGGCCGGGCCCGGCGCGCCGCCTCCTCCTCTCCCTGCGCCCCGGTCAGGTGGATCACCTCCACGAAGCGCCGCAGCAGCTCCTCCAGGGCGGCCCAGACCGTCTGGTTGAGCCGTCTCGCCCCCTGGCTGCCGCCCATGACCAGCAGTCGTCGAGGAGGCAGGCAGGGGATCCGGCGCACGAAGCCGGGACGGAGCGGGTAGCCGGTGAGCACCGTCCATCGGGTCGGGAAGCCCTCCAGGTCCCGGGGAAAGGTCACGCAGGCAGCGGCGGCGCCGGAGCGGAACATCCGGTTGGCCAACCCGTGCGCCTCGGAGACCTGGAGCACGTAGGGGACGCCACGCAGCCTCGCCGCCGCCACCGCCGGCACCATCGCGTAGCCGCCGACGCCGAGGACGACGTCGGGCCGGAAGCGGTCCAGCACCTCGATCCCCCTACGGATGGCGGCGGGCAGCACCGCCGGCAGCCGGAGGTTGGTCAGCGGCGCGTCACGGTTCAGGCCCTGGACCCGGATCGTCTCCAGCTCGAATCCGGCCTCCGGCACGAGCCGCTCCTCCAGCCCCCCGGCCCGGCCCACCAGCAGCAGCGCCCCTTCGGGATGCTCAGCGCGGAACGCCTGGGCGACGGCGAGCGCTGGCAAGAGGTGCCCGCCAGTCCCGCCGCCCGAGATCAACAGCCGCATCGGTTCTCCTCTGTATTCGGGACTGCTCTCCCTGGGCCGCCACGTTGAGCAGGACGCCCATCGCCGCCATGGTGATCGCCAGGGCCGTCCCGCCGTA
>DASRBU010000388.1:0-5850 GCA_035653475.1 Candidatus Dormiibacterota bacterium
AGGCCGGCGTGATGGCCATCGTTCTGTCCGGCGGAGAGGTGTGCCCCGGAGATCCCGTCCGGGTCGAGCTGCCGCCGGAGCCCCACCGGCCCCTGGTGCCGGTCTGAGCCGGCCGATCAGACGCTCCGGCGGCCGGTGGCGGCAGGCCGGGTGCGGCCGGAGCCGCCCGGTTCGGGCTCCTGCCGGCCGGTCAGACGACCACCGCAGGCCCGACTCTGAGAACGCCGTTCCCAACGCGGGGTCCGTGTCGTCCGAGCCGGGATGCCGGTCGTCTCCGCCGTCGGGGTCCGTCGCGAGGCCCGGCGGCTCCGACCGGAGGTGTCGGCAGGGTGCGCCTGGAGGGCGACGTCCGAGCAACCGGGCGCCGCCACGTCAGGCGGCACGGACCGATCTCGAGGCTCGAATCCTCAGCCGAACGCCGGGGCGTGGGGCCGCCGGCCCGGCTCCTGCCCGAGCATGGTCTGCACGCTGGGCACGGCGGGCGGCGGGAGGGTGGCCACCTCCTGCTCCTCCAGGGCCACCAGAGGTGCCGGGTCCGGCAACCTGGGGAAGCGCAGGTCCGACCTGGGGAAGCGCAGCGCACCGGTCAGGTCGGTGCAGGTGCGACGGCGCCAGGCGCGGAGGTTCGGCTCCCGGACGCCGAAGCGGGCCTCCAGGAAGCGAATGATCGAGGTGTGGTCGGTGACGGCGCGGTGAACCCAGCCGCCGCGGCTCCAGGGGGAGATGACGATCAGGGGGACGCGGAAGCCGAGCCCGATCGGGCCGGCGATGCCGCCCGCCTGGGGCGGAAGGGGACTGACCGTGAGGTACTCGCCTGCCGTTCCCGGCGGGGCGGTCGGCGGCGGGACGTGGTCGAAGAAGCCATCGTTCTCGTCGTAGGTGAGGAAGAGCACGGTCTTGGCCCAGACCTCGGGAGCCGAGGCCAGCGCATCCAGGATGTCGTTGACGTACTCGGCGCCCCGGGCGGGAAGGTAGGGCGGGTGCTCGGTGGAGATGGAGGGCACCATGATCCAGGACACCTGCGGCAGCGCTCTCGCCTGGACGTCGTCCATGAATGCCGTGCGAGGGCGCGTCACCATGGCGTTCTGATAGAGGGGCGAGTCCGGGGGCGCCTGGATGGACTGCTGGAAATGCTGCAGCACGTTCTCGCCGTCGTTGTCGGCTTCCTGGGAGACGCGCCAGCTGATCCCGGCCGCCTGTAGGCGCTCGGGATAGGTCGTCCAGGTGTAGGGCACGGGCGCCGAGTTGCTGATCACCGGGCCGCCCTTCGTGCCCTCGGGGTCGATGGTGCCCGTCATCAGGTAGAGCCGGTTCGGCCAGGTCGGCCCGAAGACCGAGCAGAAGTTCAGGTCGCAGATCGTGAACGCGTCGGCCAGGGCGTAGTGGTGGGGGATGTCCTGACGGGTCAGATAGCCCATGGTCAGGGGTCCGTAGGCTCCGTCCGCGGCCCGATGGGCGGGGAGCCAGTTGTCCATCCTTCCGCCGTTCCAGGACTCGTGCTGCGCGGTCCAGGCGTGGCTCAGGTCGTGGATGGCAGCGGCGCTGGCCTTCGTGGTGTCGAGGTGGAACGGGAGCTCGTACCCGTCCGGGTTCGAGGGGTCCGGTTGATAGAAGATGGGGCGGCCGTCGGGCAGCCGCTGCACCTCGGGATCCGAGAAGCCGCGGACCCCCGACAAGGTGCCGAAGTAACCGTCGAACGAGCGGTTCTCCTGCATCAGGATCACCACGTGCTCGACCTGTCTCAGCGACCTGAGCCGCTCCGGTTCGGGCACTGCCAGCGCTCGCTTCATCGAGAGCGGTAGCAGGTCGAACCCGACCGCGCCCACGACGGCTGCTGCCGAGCCGAGAAAGCGGCGTCGGGTGAATCCGGTCATGCTCGTCACCTCCCCTTGCCTTCCGGCCTCCTCGGGGTCCCCGGCCAAGCCTCCCTGTCGCCCCCAGGATGCCTGGGCGCGGTTAAGCGCGCGTCATGGGCGCGTTAGGGGGTGATGGCAGGGGTGGGGCAAGGCGCTCGGACGCCCGCGGACGGCTCGGCGTCGGGCCGGTCTCGAGGATGCGGTCACCGAAATCGAGGTACGGGGAACGGGAGGCTCCGGCTTCAGCCGTGGGGTTCATGACGCCAGGTCGATGCCGACCTTGACGGCTCCCGGCCGGCGCTCGCGGGCGGTGGCGAAGGCCTCCGGGGCGCGAGCCAGCGGGAATCGAGGCTCCAGGCAGTGGCCGACCTCGACCCGGCCCTCGTGGATGGCGCGCAGCGCCTCCCGGAAGGAGCGCAGGGCGGGCTCGCGCTGGGTGCCGACGGTGAACTCGATGGTCGGCGCCTTGCGGAAGGCCAGTTCGATGGGGAAGGGCGCGGACCCCGGCCGCTCCGGGTAGCCGTAGAACCCGATCCGACCCCGCTCGCGCACCGCCTCCACGCACTGGGCGCGGCAGGCGTCGTATCCCGCGGCCTCGATCACCAGGTCGGCGCCCACGCCCTCGGTGAGGTCCATGGTCGCCTCGACCACCGACTCCCGCGGCGCGTGCACGGCCAGATCGGCGCCCAGCTCCCGGGCCACCCGCAGGCGGTAGGGCTCCAGGTCCGAGACGATGACCTTCTCGAAGCCGGCCGCGCGCAGCTGCTGGAGGAAGAACAGCCCCGCCGAGCCGGCACCGAGCACGGTGGCGCACGCCGCCCCCTCGCCGGAGGGCCAGAACTTCCGCATCGCGTAGATGGTGGTGCCCAGCTGCTGGGCGAGCAGCAGCCGGGTGGGGTCGCCGTCGGGCGGGAGCGGCAGCACGAAGCGAGCGTCGAGCGCCAGGTACTCGGCGAAGCAGCGGTTGCCTTCCGACGGCGCCGGCACCGTGAGCACCGGTTGGCCCGGACTGAACTCGGGGCTGTCGGACGCCACGACCTCCCCCACGCCTTCGTGGCCAGGGTAACCGGGCAGGCCGAGGTTCCCGCGGTGGAAGCCATCGAAGATCACGTGCAGGTCGGAGCCGCAGATGGAGGCCGCCCGCATCCTGACCAGCACCCCGCCCGGGGTCGGCTCGGGCACGTCGAAGTGCCCCACCTCGATCCGCCCTGGCGCCACCAGGACGGCTGCGTTCATCTTCATCGCCTCTACCGTAGCCGCCGGCGGCGGTGGGCGGGGCGACGACCACCCCTCCCCCGTGCAGGGCCGCCCGAGGCGAGCTTACATTGTGCTGCCGTGGCCAGCCTGGAGCGGCTCCTCGACCAGCGTCTGGCGGCGGCCTTCGCGGCCGTGGCCGGCTCCTCCGCCGAACCGGTGCTGCGCCGTTCCCAGCACGCCGACTTCCAGGCCGACGGGGCGCTGGCGCTGGGTCGCCGGCTGGGGCGGCCACCGCGCGAGCTCGCAGCCGAGGTGGTGCGCCGGACCCGGCTCGACGACCTCTGCGACCGGGTCGAGGTGGCCGGCCCCGGCTTCATCAACCTGACCGTGGCCGCCCCGGCGCTGGGACGGCTCCTCTCCGAGGTGGCCGGTGACGAACGCCTGGGGGTGCCCCGCGCCGCCAGCCCCCAGACGGTGGTGGTCGACTACTCAGCCCCCAACGTGGCCAAGGAGATGCACGTCGGCCATCTGCGCTCGACGGTGATCGGCGATGCCGCCGTGCGGCTGCTGGAGTGGCTGGGTCACCGGGTGATCAGGGCCAACCACCTGGGCGACTGGGGGACCCCGTTCGGGATGCTGATCGAGCACCTCCTGGACATCGGTGAGGCCGAGGCCGCGCACGAGCTGTCGGTGGGTGACCTGGACTCCTTCTACCGTGCCGCCCGGCAGAAGTTCGACGCCGACGAGGGCTTCCGGGAGCGGGCGCGCCGGCGGGTGGTGGAGCTGCAGCGGGGCGATCCCACCACCCGCCGTCTCTGGCGGTTGCTGGTAGAGGAGTCCGAGCGGTACTTCCTCGCCGTCTACGGGCGGCTGGGGGTGCGGCTGACGGAGGACGACTTCGTCGGCGAGAGCGCGTACCACGACCGGATCCCGCAGGTGCTCCAGGACCTGGAGCGGCGGGGGCTGCTCCGGGAGAGCGACGGGGCCAGGTGCGTGTTCCCCTCCGGCTTCACCAACCGTGAGGGCGAGCCCCTGCCGCTCATCGTCCAGAAGGCGGACGGCGGCTTCGGTTACGCGGCCACCGACCTGGCGGCGATCCGGCATCGCGCCCTGGACCTGGGCGCCACTCGGTTGCTGTACGTGGTCGGCCTGCCCCAGCGACAGCACCTGGAGATGGTGTTCGCGGTGGCCCGGGAGGCGGGCTGGCTGCGACCCCCGGCGCGGGCCGAGCACGTCGCTTTCGGGTCCGTGCTGGGGCCCGACGGGCGGATGCTGCGCAGCCGGGCGGGCGCCTCGGTGAAGCTGATCGATCTGCTCGACGAGGCGGTGGCCCGGGCCGGCGCCGTGGTAGCGGAGAAGAACCCCTCCCTGGAGCCGGCGGTGCGGGAGGAGGTGGCCCAAGCGGTGGGCATCGGGGCGGTCAAGTACGCCGACCTCTCGACCGATCGGGTCAAGGACTACGTGTTCGACTACGGGCGCATGCTCTCCTTCGACGGCAACACGGCGCCGTACCTCCAGTACGCGCACGCCCGCATCCGCTCCATCTTCCGGCGGGGTGGAGAAGGGGTGGTGGAGGCCCCGGGTCCGGTGACGATCGCGGAGCCGGCCGAGCGTGCGCTCGCCATCGAGCTGCTGGGCCTGGCCGACGTGGTCGAGGGGGTGGCGGAGTCGCTCGAGTTCCACCGCCTGGCCAATTACCTGTACGGGCTCGCGACCACCTTCACCACCTTCTACGAGCGCCTCCCCGTCCTCCGGGCCGAGGAGGAGGTGCGGCGCAGCCGGCTGGCGCTCTGTGACCTCACCGCCCGTACGCTGGCCCTCGGCCTCGGCCTGCTCGGGATCCAGGCTCCGGACCGGATGTGAGCCGGGCCTCGGGCCCCGAGGTGGCGCTCGGGTCCGGTGGCCGGGCGGGTGGACGGCCTGGGTCCGCTCCGGAGCGGCGGGGCACCTTCCGGGCACCTCGGAGTTCCGGGCCAGATTCGTGACCGCGGTCTCCAGAGCGGCGACGGGAGCGACCGGTTGCCGCTGGGATGGGATCGCTCCGGCACCCGCTGGTCGTCGAGGTGACCCGCCGCCGGCGCTGGGGGTCTCCACCGCGCCGGCCATGGTCACGGGCCGGGTCGTGGTCGGGACGGGCCCGTCGATCGACGACCTCTCCGGTGGGCCGGCCGAAGGGCGCCGACTCGGTCGACGACGGGAGGGCTGCGATCGAGCACGATCCGAGCGCGACGGGAAGGTGACGGGTCGCGGCCGGCTCGCCCGGCTCCACCCTCCCTCTCCGCGGCGATCTCCGGGCTCCCCGTGCCCCGAGACACCCGCGGTCGGGCGTCCGGCCGTCGGGCGGCGCCCAGCCGTGCCCCGCGCCGGGCCCGGTTGCGTCGGGGAGGCTGCCCTCGTCACCTGAATCGCGCGGGCCGGACCCCTGCGGCCGGGTGGGTTGGCTGGTCTCCGGAGTTCGACCACGGTCTCCAGCAGGGCCCACGCCGACCGATGGCGCGACCCGGACGTCGAGGTGGGGCGTGCCCGCCGGGCGGGCCGGGGCCGATCGTCCTGGTCCGATCCGCTCCTCATCGACCCGGGGCCCGAGCCCGCGGCCGTCCGATGCCGGCCGACCGTCTGCCCTGCCTCCCCGGGCGAGGTGGCGCTCCACCGACCGCCGGCGCTCCAGGGTGCCCGGGCGGGGCGCCGGTCGAGAAAAGCACCGCGCCCGTGCGCTATGCTGGCGGGCGGCAGTGCCCATGGGGGGTAGACATGGGGGCACCACAGGTGCCGACAGCCGTCAGGCCGCGTCCGCTCC
>DASRBU010000389.1:0-4273 GCA_035653475.1 Candidatus Dormiibacterota bacterium
CGGCTGGGGCACCGTCCAGCCCAGGACCAGCTTCTCGATGCGGCCGGGATCGAGCCCCCGCCCTTCCAGCGCCCGCCGGGTCACGTCCACGGCCAGGTCCAGCGAGGACATCTCCGAGAGCACGCCCTGCCAGCGCACGAAGGGCGACGACCAGGCGAAGCCCAGCGGGATGGCGGCCTTCTCGAACCTCATGGCCTCATTCTCGCCCTCCGCCCGGGCCCGCGCACTCCCGGCCGCGGCCGGTCGCGCGACCGCGGCGCCCCGCGCCGGAGCGGGAGGTCCGAGACCACCCCTTTCCGGCGGAGGCGCGCCCGCCGGCTCGGCCTCCGTGCTCCAGCGCGCCGGACGGTCCCAGCGCGGTCACGGTGAGCGCCGGGCCGCCGGCGGAGGCCCCGGCCACGCTCAGGGCGCACCCCCGGCGGAGCGGTCACCTGCGCCGCCGTCGACCCGGGCAACCCGGCCGGCGCTCAGCCTGGCCTCGGCCGTGACCGGGAAGACGGCGCCCCCGGCTGGAGCACGGCCCGGCTCGCCGGCGCCGACCGACCGGCGAAGGGTGGCTGCGATCGTCTGCCCCCGGCCCTGCGCACGGCCGGGCTGCGAAGCGGTTCAAGCGGAAGACGCTTGGTTCGGCCCTCCGCCTCCGGCCGGCTCCAGGCGGTCCTCGGGACCGGGCGCCCGCGCCGAGCCCTTCTCAGCCGGCGCCTGCGGTGAGTTCATCGCGGGGGGCAGCGTGCTCAGTGCCCGTTGCCAGCGGCGGATGGAGTCCAGGCACCAATCGACGTACCGGTCGTGCTCGTCGAGCCGTCGTACGTCTCCGTCCGTCCGGTCGGCGATCCGCCGGTATCGCACCCCGACTTTGGACTCCCAGGTGAGGGTCCGACCGTATGCGGCCTCGATCTCCCCTTTCCTCGCCTGCAAGGCGTCGAAGAGCCGGGCGTTGTACGCGGCATCGGGCGTGTCGATATCGAGCTCCACCGAGATCTTGCCGCCAACCTGAAACGACACCGACAGGAGTACCCCACTCAAGGCAGGAGTCGACAGGAACCGCATACCGTTCTGCGGCCGCGGCTTGCGAACAGCACTCCAACCTGGGAACTCGCGGCGAATCTTCGAGATCAGCTTGTCCCAGAAGAGCCGGTACAGCTCGCGCTTGCCGCTGGCTGTGGCAATAGGGACCGCGGAGGTGGGCGCCAGGGCCTCGACCGGCGACGAATCGAGGCCCATGCGATGTCGCACGGTCTCGATCAGCCTTCGCCACTGCTCGAAGTCCGCCGGTTTCGCCCGCTGGCTTATGAAGTCGACGATCTCCTCTTTCCCGGCGCCGTTCAGGTCGTAGCGCCATCCGCCGTCGGCTCGGCGCGTCTTGCTCTTCATGACCAGACCCTCTCCTTTCTCCTGGACGAACCGATCGATCAAGGTCCAGGGGAAGAGGTCTTCGGCCTCGGTGCCCGATCCGATCTGGCCGACGATGTCGGCGTAGGTCAGCAGCTCCCGGCGGTCATCGAAGCCCAGCTTCTCCTTCAAGAGCCTCCTGGCGGCCATCCCGTTCTCGTCGGCGTCGAGGAGGACCACGATCGGTCTCTGCGCCTGCAGCTTCATCATCGTCGCCTGGAGGATCACCCGTTCGGTGCCGCCGGCCGGGGAGATGAACAGGTCGTCGATCAGATCGGGACGACCGAGCCTGGAGGCCGCCTGTTCGATGAACCCCTCATCGGTCACTCCCTCCACCACCAGGATGCCCCGGGCGCGAGCGGGCACCCGACCGGGGCCGTCCAGGATATCGGCCAGGACGGTGCTGCGGAAGAGACCGCCGAGGAGACCGGCGTGCGGCTCCTCCCCCCGAGCCGAGCCTGCAATCCGCGTGCGTCCCTCGGTGCCCTTGGTCAACGCGATCACCCGGGCCCTGCCATCGCGGGAGATGACGAATGGCGAGTGGGTGGTGATCAGCACCGTGACATCGGGGCGTTCGCCGAGCTTCTCCAGATCGTCGCGCAATGCCTCCTGAGCGCCAGGGTGGAGGAACGCTTCCGGCTCCTCGAGTGCGAACACCATCGACCGTCGGGTCTGATCGGCCATGTAGCGGAGCATGGCCACCAGGACCGCCCCGCGCATGCCCGTCCCTTTCTCGGCCAGTGAGGTCGCGATTCGATCGGTGACGTTCACCGCGACGTCCGAGAGCGTGCGGTCGATGTCGGGTACGTTCGGGACCAGTGAGACGGCCCGCACCTCGGGAAACAGCCCTGAGACCACTTCGAGCACGCGGGAGCGGAGCGGGTCCAGGAGCTCGTCCTGGAGTTCTTTCACGTAACCGTTTCGGTGACGGTCGGCCGCCTCGAGTTTGGTCTTCAGGTGCTCTTTGAGGACGGTGTGGAGGATTTCTCGGAACTTGCCCGCAAGCAGGCTCTCCAGGCTCTGTCCGCTCTCGATCAGCACGAACCGAACGCAGCGACGGAGCTGGGCCAGGGCTCGGTCGCGAAGTTCGGTCTCCCCTTCACGGGCTCCCGCCCCCCTTGCGTACAGCGTCTCGTGGCGGCCTGAGCCGTCGGCCGTGCCTTGATCTTCCTGCCCTGTGTAGTAGACGGTTAGGCGGATGGTGTTGGCGGCCGCGTACGTCTCCGGCCGTCCACCATTGGCGTTGAGCTCGTATTCGTGTGCGTACTTGAGCAAGGTTCTTTCTGGAGGCCGGCGGGGATCGCAACGAAACTCAAGGGTCACCCGGGGCCGAGCCCAGGTGAGGGTTGCCGGCCAGTCCCGCCGTCGATCGAAGGGGAAAGTGGGATCGAGAGCCAGCGCCACCGCCCTCAGGACGTTGGACTTCCCGCAGTTGTTGGGGCCGATCAGCGCATTCATGCCGTCCGCGAGCTCGACTGAGAAGACGCGGTTGCTGCTGTCGGCGAACAGCGAGCGATAGTTGGTGACCTCGATTCTGGTCAGCTTCACCTGCACTCAGTCCCGAACTCCGGCTTGCGCCGGTGAACGACAACTCCCCGATGCGCCCGCAGGGCTACCGTCCTGAGCCACGGACCGACCACCGGATCAGGGGAGCGGTTCCGAGTCGCGCACGATGTCAACCGCCCATGACGAAGGGAACAGCTATACCAGTCGGCTGCACTCCGGCGATCAACCGCCGCGAGGCAGGTAGCATGAGACGCCCATGCCGGGACTTTCCCCTTGGAAGCTCGATCCGTGTCGAGTATTGTATGACCTCTACGAGCAGCCGGGGACCATGTCCCGGATCGTTGCCCAAAGATTGGTGGCTGCGCACCACCGCGGCGATCCGTACCGCCAGGCGGTTCGGAGACCACCGCTCCCACCATCCAGGGGCTGGAGCCCAGCTCTCGCCCGCCGCTCCACTCATCACCCCTCCTGCGGCGAGGCCGAAGGTGACCGCCGTCCCGAGGCCGGCCCGGCCGGCGGCGGGTGCCACGAGCGCTGCGACGACGCCGGCCGGTCGATCACGACCTCCCCGAAAGGTGGGATCGCCCGAAAGGTGGGATCGCCCTCATGCGCATCGCCTGGCGCGTGGGCGAGTTGGTCAGGGCGAGGCATCGGAACGCTTGTCAGCCGGCGGAGCGGGCGGGGATCGACGTGAAGGCGGCCCGCAACATCATCACGGGCCGCGCCACGAGGGTCGACCTGGAGACGATCGGCCGCCTCGCCGACGCTCTCGACGTGGTAGTGCGCCGCGCCCGAGGATTGATGGTCGATCCGGGACCTGGCCCGTGCGACGCCATGCACTCCGCACGTGCCCTGGTGGTGAATCGCGACCGGGTCGTCAGCTCCGATACGGCCTTTGACCGCCCGCCCGCACCTCGCCGTTTGGGCCCGAGGCACGGCTCCGGTTCGTAGGGCCGGGCCGCTGTTGGCTGGCACCGCGCGGTCCGGGTCGGCCGCCGCCTCGGTCGACCTGCCGGCGAGCACCTCCGGCCGAACGCCACCGCTCCCAACCCACCGCCCCGGCCCGGGGCCGGTCCCTCGCCGGGATTGACGCCCCGGCCCTCCTGGGGTACCATCTGCCCACCGAGTGAACGAACGTTCGGTCAGTCGGAGGGGCGCTGATGAGTGAGCAGACCGGCGCGCGCGGGGCCGCGGCCCCGGAACGGACCTACCGGCACGTGGAGACCACCTCGGGGGTCGAGATCAAGCCCGTCTACCGGCCCGAGGACGTCGCCGGCCTGGACTACGAGCGCGACCTGGCCGACCCCGGCCAGTATCCCTACACCCGCGGGCCCTACCCGCTGATGTACCGGGAGAAGTACTGGACGATGCGGAC
>DASRBU010000390.1:0-3984 GCA_035653475.1 Candidatus Dormiibacterota bacterium
CCCTCCACGGCATATCCCGCACGGCGCAGGCGCTCCGCCCAGACCTCGATGCTTCCCTCCTCGATGCGAAAGGCCAGGTGGACGTGAGCGCCGCCGCGCGCCCCACCGTTGGCGACTCCAGGGCCACCGGTCCGTGCCGGCCACAGTCCGAGCGCCTGGTCCGGCCCCATCCGCACCCACGCCGCGGGCCGCGGCTCCCCCCAACGAACCAGCTCCGGCATCCCAAGGACGCCTCGGTAGAAGTCGAGCGAACGGTCGACGTCCTCGACCTCGAGCACCAGCTCGAGGAGCCCCAGCACTCCCCTCACGGCGTCCTCGAGGGCAGGAGAAGGTTGCGGCCACCGGTCACGTAGAGCGTCTGCCCGGTGATGCGTTCGGCGGCCGGATGGGCGAGGAAACAAACGGCGCGGGCCACGTCGTCGGGGTCGCCGAAGCGGCCCATCGGATGCGCCCTCAAGAGGACTTCCCGAGCCTTGGCATCCATCGCCTCCAGGGCCGGCGTCGCGATGCTGCCCGGTACCACGCTGTTGGCGGTGATGCCATGGGGAGCAAGCTCAAGCGCGAGGCTACGCATGAGGCTGACCACGCCTCCCTTGGCCGCGGCGTAGGGCGTGCCGCCGGCCTGGCCCAGCCAGGCCCGCGACGAGATGCCCACGATCCGTCCGCCCCCGCGCCTTCGCATCACGGGCACCGCAAAGCGAACGCAGTAGAACTGGCTGGTGAGGTTCCTCTCGATCACCCGTGACCAGTCCTCGGCGGTTACGTCGCCGACCTCGACCCCCACCACGCCGAACCCGGCGTTGGCGACTAGGACGTCGAGCCCGCCGAACTCGTTCACCGCGGCCTCGACCACGGCCTTCGCCCCCGCTTCGGTGGCCACGTTCCCAACCACGGCGACCGTGTTCGTCAGCTTCCGGGCGGCGTCGTGGGCCGCTCGTCCATCGACGTCGTTCACGACCACGGCGGTGCCCTGGCGCACGAGCATTCTCGCGATCGCAAACCCGATGCCGCGTCCCGCCCCGGTGACGGCCGCCACCCTCATGCCGTCAGTGCCGCCACCAGCGTTTGCCCACCGCAGATGTTCAGCACCTGCCCCGTGACGTAGCCGTTGAGCGGGTCGGCGAAGTACCGCAGTGCATGCGCGACGTCGGCGGAGGTGACCAGATTGGAACGGCGCGGAACGGCGATCGCGTTGACCGTTGTGCCGATGCCCGCCCACAGCGCCGCCAGGCTGTGGGTGAGCCCGACGGCCGCCGCCGAGCGCGCGGCCAGAACGGGGTCGGGACCGGCGCCGAGCCAGTCGGTCGTCAGGAGGAAGACCACCCGGCGCAACGAACCATGTGCGGGTGGCACCGGCCACGAATGGAAGGCGGTGGCGTCGACCAGCAGCTTGGTGTTCTGATCGAATTCCGACCACTCCCAGCCATCCGGGCGGTAGGCGACATCGCCGACCCATGCTGCTCTCATCCGATCCCGCGAATTCACCGAAGTCCTCTGAGGAGGCCGGCGACCTCGGTCGGCGGCCGGAGGGAGCCCAGGGGACTCCGGGCACCGTCCAGGACATGAAGCCGACGTTGGCCGTCGAGCCGGCTCTCTCCCCGGATCGGCACCTCACCCGTCCCCAACTGGGGAGCGACCCATCGCGGCCGGCCACCCGGTCCCTGAGTCCTGCGCCGGCACGACCCGGATCGAAGGGCCCGTCGACGTCGAGGCCCGTGGCCCGGGCCGGTGTCGGGCCGCCGAAAGTCTGGGAGACAGCCTCCGGGCCGCAGCACTGGGGTCAAGCCTCTGGCTCTCGCCGTGGGACCCATGGCTCCTCGCCCGGGATCTCCTCGTACACACACCGCACCCGAAGCTCCCAATACCTGGCCAGCTCGGCACCCCGGGCATCCGGCTGCTGCCGCAGGTAGTCATCGCTGAGGGCCGCCTCGGGCTCGTCCAGCTCGTAAATCGCGAGATAACGGGGTCCTCCACCGGCAACCGCTCGATAGCGGCGAGCTGACCGGAAACTGGGCCACTGCAAGCGTGAGGCCAGGTGTTGCCCGTACCAGTCGTTCAGCTCGGCCTCGTGGTCGGGATCGATGTCGATCCCGACCACGAGGAGTGCGCGTCCCATCTATGCGATCGGTCGGGCAGGCGCGAGCGGCGACCCGGGGTAGGTGCCGTCGACGAGCTGGCCATCCTTGATCAGGGCGAAGTTGCTGGTCAGATCGGCGTTGAGAACGGTGTGCGTCCTGGCGCTGTAGCGCGGATTGCTGAGCACCAGGAAGGTCCCCGGCTCGATCTTCGAGCTGCTCATGGTCTCGAGCGCCGCCTTCACCTTCCCGGGATCGGTGCTGCCGGCCTTGTCGAAGCCCCACTTCAGGATGCGGATCATGTCGGCGTGATTAGCCGACGTCAGTAGGTTCAGGATCGGCCCCTGCCGGCGCAAGGCACGAACAAACGACCGGTACTGCGGATCGACCGCGTCCGGCTTGGAACGCGCCAGGATCCGGTAGGTCACCGCACTGAACTGCGAGGCCACTTGCGAGGGGATGAGCTTCGCGATGTCTCCGGTCGGGGTCCCGATGGTGCCGACCACCGGCACCTTCCAGGCCAAGTCGCGCACCCCATCCATCACGACCCCCAGGAGGCTCCCGGGCGCCGAGATGACGAGCACGTCCGCTCCCGCGTTCTTGAGCTTCTGGAGCTGAGGGGTCACGTCGTTGCTGGCCGGGTCGTACTTCTCGTAGTCGACGACCTCGAGCCCGTATCTGGGCATGGCGCCGTCGATGACGTTACCCTGACCCTCGCCCGAAGACCCGGCGTTCACGAGCAGGCCCACCCGCTTCCCTCCGACCGCCTTGATGCCCGCGGCCATGGGGCCGGGATAGAGCTCGAAGGGGACCGAGTAGGCGAAGTTGTAGGGGTGCTGGCCGGGATCGCCGAAGTCGAGCGTGGGGGCGGCCTCGATCGTGATCAGCTTCGCCGACTGGGTCACCGGGAGGATGGCGTTGATCGAGTTGGGGAAGAACTCCGGGATCATGGCCTCGACCCCGGCGTTCTCGACCAAGTCCTCGGCCGCGGCTCGGGCACGCCCTGGGTCAGCCGCGTCGTCGCGGCTGAGGATCTCGACCTTTCGCCCGAGGATGCCCCCCTCCTGGTTGAGGAGGTCGGCCTCCGCCTGCACACCTGCCAGCGCCGCCTGTCCGATCGCCCCGTAGGGGCCGGTGAGCGGCACCACCACCCCGATCTTCAAGGCCTGGCCGCCGGTCGGATGGGCGCCGGAGCTACCGCAGGCGGCCAGGAGCAGAGCGAGGGCCATCACGAGGAGGTGGGCATGGACTCGTCGTCCGGTTCGCATGTCGGGCTCCTGGGCTTCGAAACCGTCTCCTTCGAGAATGCCTGTATCTAAGCACAGTTCTCAGTAATCAACAAGTTATTTTCAACACCATAGCTCTTGATTTCCCGGGTTCAATTCGCAATGAAAGAAGATTTCAGAACGATATTCGGAGTTTTTTTCTTGAGGGGGCTTCTCCACCCCATCGCCTCGCGATGAGCGAGCCGTCGGGGTGGTCCCGGCGAACCCCGCCCGGTGGGCGTCCGGAGCGGGCGTCGGGTCGGTCTCCGCACCCGCGGAGCGTCCAACCGGCCGGAGACACGACCTCATCCGGGGGCCGCCCATGACCGGACCGCCGGTCGATCGCAGGCCGGGGCTTTGCCGGCCGAGGCACCGGCCTTCACTCGTTGAGCCGGGGGACCAGCAGGCCACCGTCGATCGCCAGCGCCGTTCCCGAGATGTACGACGCCTCGTCGGAGAGCAGGAAGGCGATCGCCTTGCCGAACTCCTCGAGGCGACCCACGCGACCAACGTGCGAGAGACGATTGAGGTACTCTTGCCGGGCCGCCGTTCGTGAGGGGTGAGGCGGGTTGCCCAGCACGACCAGGTTGACGTTGACCCCGAACCGCGCCACCTCCTTGGCGATCGACGGCACCAGACCGTGG
>DASRBU010000391.1:0-5687 GCA_035653475.1 Candidatus Dormiibacterota bacterium
GGATGGTGTAGGTGATCTTGCGCCCGTACACCCCCCCGTGGTCGTTGACGTACTTGAAGTAGGCGTTCGCGGCCGGGGCGATCTCGCTGTAGCCGGGCGCGGCGGGGCCGGTCTGGGGGCTGGTGGTGCCGATCAGGATGCCGGTCGAGGTCACCCCCGGCGACGAGGCGCTGCTCGCGCCCCCGCCTCCGCCGCAGGCGGCCACCAGCAGGAACGACGTCGCGGCCAGGCCCGCCAGGTGGCCACGTCGTGGCCGGCACGGCCACGGCAGCAAGCGATGCATCGTGCGCTCCTCCTCACTCCTGTCTGCCCGGTTGTTCTCTTTCTCCCCAACCTGCACCGACGCCCCGTCGGGGGACGAGGGTCGCGGTACGATTTGAGCCCCTCGGCGGGGGGATGTCAAGCCGCCACCGCGCCGGACCGGCGGCAGCGCCGTGCGGCGGGCGTGCGCTAGGCTTTCGGAAGACATGCGAACGAGACGCTGGATCCTGCGGGCCACGATCGCGCTGGGCGTGCCGGCGCTCCTGCTGGGCTGGACGCTGGTGGCCGTCTCGGCCCAGGGCTCGTCGCCGGGGCCGGCCGGCAAGCTCCCCGGGGATCCGGCCAAGGGGGCGCAGCTGTTCGGCAGCTCGGGCTGCACCAGCTGCCACGGCGCCAGCCTGGAGGGAGGGGTCGGCCCCCGCCTCAACCCCATCGTCACCCTCCCGGACACCAAGAACCCGCTCGACCCCAACTACCTGATCGACACCATCACCCACGGCAAGAGCGGGGTGGGGGGCTACGGCACCATGCCCCCGAAGGGCGGCAACGCCAGCCTGAGCGACCAGGACATCCGGGACATCGCCGCCTACATCATCCAGACCAACCAGCAGAAGGGGCCGCAGGCGTTGGGGCCGGTGGAGCTGGCCCGCAGCAACGTCTTCTGGATCGCGGTCACGATCTTCCTGCTGGTGGTGGTGACCTGGCTGCTGGCCCGTTACAACATGCGCTGGGTCGCTCGCCGGTCGCGGGGCCGCGGGGGCTCCTGAGCCCCCGGTTGCCCTCCCTCGTCCCCCATCGCGGTCGGGAAACCGCCTATGGTCTTCGTGGGTAGGGCCCGTGAGGCCGCGCCGCGGGTGGGCCGAGCCCCGGAGAGGAGGTGAGCAGCGCATGACCGAGAGGCGAACGCCGCGTGGATCCATCGTCCCCCTGGTCACACCCTTCACCGCGGCGGGGGAGCTGGACCTGGACGCGCTCCGGCGTCTGATCGACTGGCAGATCGCGAGCGGCAGCCACGGGATCTCGGTGACGGGCACCACCGGGGAGCCCTCCTCCCTCAGCCTGGCCGAGCGGGAGCGGGTGCTGGAGGTGGCCGCGGAGCACGTGGCCGGCCGGGTGCCGTTCGTGCCCGGCACCGGCACCAACAACCTGGAGGAGACGATCCGGCTCACCCGGGTCGCGTCCCGGCTGGGGGCGGACGCGGCCCTGGTCATCGTGCCCTACTACAACCGGCCCTCCCAGGAGGGCTTGTACCGGCACTTCCGGGCCGTGGCCGAGGCGGTCGACCTGCCGCTGATCATCTACAACATCCCAGGGCGGACGGCGGTCAACATGGCCCCGGCCACCATGGCCCGGCTGCGTCGCGACTGCCCCACCGTGATCGGGGTGAAGGAGTCCAACCGGGACTTCGAGCAGGTGAGCCTGGTGCTGCACGAGTGCGGCCGCGACTTCCTCGTCTACTCCGGGATCGAGCTGCTCTGCTACCCCATGCTCGCCGTCGGCGGGGCGGGCCACGTCAGCGCCACCGCCAACCTGATGCCCCAGGAGGTGGCGGCCATCTACGACCACGTGGTGGCCGGGCGCCACGCCGAGGCCCTCGAGCTCCACTACCGGTTGCTGCCCCTGAACCAGGCGCTCTTCCTGGAGACCAACCCGGGGCCGCTCAAGTGGGCCATGGGCCGGCTGGGCCTGATCCAGCCCCGGCTGCGCCTGCCCCTGTGCGAGCCCGCCCCGGCCGTCCAGCAGCGACTGGAGGAGCTGATCGACCACTACGGCCTGCGCTCCCGCGTCCCCACCCGGGCGGAGGCGGGCCGGTGAGACGGGCCCGCGTCCTCCACCGCGGCCGCCTGGTGGAGGCGGTCCCGGTGGAGCCCGGCCTGCTGCGGGGAAGGGACGGGCGCGTCTACCCGGAGCCGGAGGTCGAGTTCCTGCCCCCGGTGGTCCCGACCAAGGTGGTCGCGCTGGCCCTGAACTACGCCGACCACGCCCGCGAGCTGGAGCTGCAGGAGCCGGAGGAGCCGGCGCTCTTCTTCAAGTCGCCCAACACCTGGATCGGCCACCGCCAGCCGGTCCGGTACCCGCCCGGCGCCCGCTACGTCCACTACGAGGTCGAGCTGGCGGTGGCCATCGGACGGCGGTGTCGCCGGGTCGCCGCCGAGCGAGCCATGGAGGTGGTCGGCGGCTACACCATCGCCAACGACCTGGTGGTGCGGGACTACGTGACCAACCTCTTCCGGCCCCCGCTGCGGGGCAAGTGCTGGGACACCTTCTGCCCGCTCGGTCCCTACCTGGTGGAGGACGAGATCGAGGACCCGGGCCGTCTCGAGCTGCGCGCCTACGTGAACGGGGAGCTGCGGCAGCGGGGGAACACCCGGGACCTGGTGCGCACCATCCCGGAGATCATCGAGTACCTCACCTTCTTCATGACCCTGGAGCCCGGGGACCTGATCCTGACCGGGACCCCCAGGGGGGTGTCGCACGTCTACCCGGGGGACCTGATGCGCCTCGAGGTCGAGGGCCTGGGGGCGCTGGAGAACCCGGTGATCGCCGAGGAGGAAGGAGGCTGATGGCGTCCGTGGGCACGCCGACCCCGAAGGTCGAGGTGCGACCCGTCGACCACTTCATCGCCGGGAGCTTCCGCCCCAGCCGGAGCGGGCGCACCTTCGAGACCCTGAACCCGGCCACCAACCGGCCGCTGACCACCGTGGCCGAGGGGCTGGCCGCCGACGTCGACCTGGCCGTGCAGGCGGCGCGACGGGCCTTCGAGGAGGGCCCCTGGCCGCGGATGGCGCCGGTGGAGCGGGCCCGCCGCCTGCGTCGGGTCGCCGAGCTGATCGAGGCGGCGGCCGAGGAGATCGCCGAGCTGGAGGTGCTCGACACCGGCCTGCCCATCACCCAGGCCCGGGGCCAGGCGGCCAGGGCGGCCGAGAACTTCCGCTTCTTCGCCGCCGTGATCGAGGCCCTGACCGGGGAGTCGTACCAGTCGCCGCAGTTCCTCAACTACGCCCTCCGCAAGCCGGCGGGCGTGGCCGGCCTGATCACACCCTGGAACACCCCCTTCATGCTCGAGACCTGGAAGGTGGCGCCCTGCCTGGCGGCGGGGTGCACCTGCGTGCTCAAGCCGGCCGAGTGGTCGCCGCTCACCGCCGATCGTCTGGCCCGGATCGTGGCCGAGGCCGGGATCCCCGAGGGCGTCTTCAACGTGGTGCATGGCTTCGGCGAGAGCTGCGGCGCGCCCCTGGTGGCCCACCCGGGCGTGAACCTGATCTCCTTCACCGGCGAGACCGCCACCGGCAGGGCGATCGTGGCCAACGGGGCGGCCACGCTCAAGCGCTACTCCATGGAGCTGGGCGGCAAGTCGCCGGTGGTGATCTTCGCCGACTGCGACCTGGAGCGGGCGGTGGACGCGGCCGTCTTCGGCGTCTTCTCGCTCAACGGGGAGCGCTGCACGGCCGGGAGCCGCCTGCTGGTGGAGCGGCCAGTGTACGAGGAGGTGGTGGAGCGGGTGGCCGAGCGCGCCCGGCGGATCCGGGTGGGCGATCCCTTCGACCCCCGGACCGAGCTGGGGCCGCTCATCCATCCTGACCACTGGGAGCGGGTCAACCGCTACCTGGAGGTCGGCCGGGCCGAGGGCCGGCTCCTGGCCGGAGGCGGGCGGCCACCGGGCCTGGATCACGGCAACTACCTCCAGGCCACGGTGTTCGCGGACGTGCCTCCCGAGGCCCACATCTTCCAGGAGGAGATCTTCGGCCCGGTGGTGGTGGCGACGCCCTTCGAGGGCGAGGAGGAGGCGGTCCGCCTCGCCAATCGCGTCCGCTACGGCCTCGCCGCCTACGTCTGGACCGACGACCTGCGCAAGGGAACGCGGGTCGCCCAGGCCATCGACGCCGGGCTGGTCTGGCTCAACTCCCAGAACGTGCGCGACCTGCGCACGCCCTTCGGGGGGATGAAGGAGAGCGGGATCGGCCGGGAGGGCGGCCACTACAGCTTCGACTTCTATTGCGAGCACCAGACCGTGCACGTTGCCCTGGGCGACCACCCCATCCCGCGGCTGGGCGCGGGCTGATGCCGGAGGGCGGGGGCCACGCCCGGGGGCCGAGGCAGCCGGGCCTTGACAGGGCGGGAGCGGTAAAGTGCAAGTTGGTAGCCTATGGCTGCGCTTCCTTCCGAACTCTTCCCGCCCCGCGAGGAGCCGGAGCCGCTCGTGGGGTTCCTCATCAAGCGGCTCCAGCACTCGCTCCGTCGGGCGCTGGACGAAGGGCTGCGCGACCTCGGTCTCAACACCGCGCACTACGTGGTGCTGCGCGAGCTGGAGGCGGGGCCGCTCTCCGCGGCCGAACTGGCCCGGCGGGCCTTCGTCCGTCCTCAGGCCATGGCCCCCTTGCTGGAGGTCCTGGAGGAGCGGGGGCTGCTGGTGCGCTCCCCGCACCTGGAGCACCGGCGGGTGCTGGAGGTGCGACTGACGCCCCGGGGGCGAGAGCTGCTGTCGGTCTGTCAACGGCGCTGCGAGGACCTGGAGGAGCGCCTGCTCAAGGGGCTGGGCACGAGTGAGCGCGAGTCGCTGCTGGCGGCCCTGCGGCACTGCCTGCGCAACATGGGGTCGTAGGCCGGGGACGGCGTCCTCCCGCCTCGGGCGGCAAGGGATGGCGGCGGCCGTGAGGTAGGCGCCAGGTGGACCGTTTCGCCATCTTCGTCGACGTCGGCTACCTGGTGGCCTCGGTGGCGGAGCTGCTCACCGCCTCTCCGGAGCGGAGCCGCGTCGCCTGCGAGTACGCCTCGCTGGTGGGCGACCTGGTCCAGGAGGCGGGACGGGACTGCGGCCTCCCGGCCTTGCGGACCTACTGGTACGACGCCAGCCTGACCGGGCTCCCCGAGCACGACCAGCAGACCGTGGCCGATCTGCCCGGCGTGCGCCTCCGCCTGGGCCGGCTGGTCCGCGGCGGCCAGAAGGGGGTGGACAGCCGCATCGTCCGGGACCTGATCGTCCTCGCCCACGACCGCGCCATGGCCAGCGCCTACGTGCTGGCCGGCGACGAGGACATCCGGGAAGGGATGGAGGAGGCCCAGGACCACGGCGTCCGGGTGGTGCTCTGGGGGGTCCCGGGCATCAATCAGAGCCGGGTGCTCTGCCAGCAGGCGGACGAGCACCGCATCCTGCCCGAGGAGTTCTGGCTGCGGCACTTCCGCCTGGTGGAGCGGCCCGGCGACCTCTCCCCGGACGGCAGGGTGGGCGAGGCCGCGGGCCGGCGGCCGGTGGTGGCCCGCCCCCACGACCCGGCCATGCGGGCCGCCTTCCAGGAGGCGGGACGGGACTGCGGCCTCCCGGCCTTGCGGACCTACTGGTACGACGCCAGCCTGACCGGGCTCCCCGAGCACGACCAGCAGACCGTGGCCGATCTGCCCGGCGTGCGCCTCCGCCTGGGCCGGCT